>JANPGL010000201.1:0-2250 GCA_031423915.1 Actinomycetes bacterium
CCTGATCGCCGAACCGGCCTCGGATGAGGGCGCCCAGGTTGTCGTCGTCGACCAGCCGGCTCAGGCCGGGCAGCACGGGTTCGATGGCGGCCCTGGCCTTGGCCGGCCACGACAGCAGCCGGCTGCGGGCCAGGCCCGCCAGGTCGGACGGCACCCCGAGCACCAGCCCGGCCGGCAGCGCGTGCAGTCGGTGGCGCCACCACAGCCAGGCCTTGCCGGTGGACGGGGACACGAGCGTGTCGCCGAGGCCGAGCTCACGGCACAGCGCCACCGCCTCGGGCACGCGGGCGAGGAACGCGTCGGGGCCCTCGTCGACGGCGGGGAGCGCGGCGAACGGCGAGGTGCGCAACTTGCCGCCCCAGCGGTCGCTCGCCTCCAGCACCACGACCCTCAGCCCGGGCTGCTCGCTGAGCTCCCACGCCGCGGCCAGCCCGGTGATGCCGCCCCCGACGACAGCCACGGTGCGCTCACTCATCGACGTCACCGTATCCACGCCGCCCTGGCGACGCCCGTCGTCCGCTCAGTGGAGCGCGTCGGCGGCCGCGACGACACGGTCCGCCAGGGCGGCGAACACGGTCGGGTCGTCGTTCACGCAGGCGGTGCGGGCGAACGCCAGGCCCTTGGCGGTGGCGCGGCGGGCGGCCTCGATGTCGAGGTCGTACAGCACCTCGAGGTGATCGGCCACGAAGCCGCAGGCGCACACGAGCACGCCCGCGGCGTTCTCGCTGACGGCCAGGTCTTCGATCACGGTGAGGATGTCGGGCCCGATCCAGGGCTCGGGCGTGCGCCCGGCCGACTGCCAGGCCAGACCCCACTGGCTCCACGCCGACAGACCTGCGCGTGCGGCCACGGCCGCCGCCGTCTGCTGGAGCTGGTCGGGGTAGGGATCGCCCGACGCCAGGATGCGTTCCGGCAGCGAGTGCGCGGTGAACAGCACCTTGGTGGCGGCCGGCAGCACGGCCAGCTGGGCGCGCACCTGGGTGGCCAGGAAATCGAGGTACGCGGGCTCGAGGTGCCAGCTGTCGATGCCGGTGAAGGCGATGCCCTTGGCCGCCGCGGCGGTGCCGGCGCGCTCGTGGTACTGCCCGATCGAGAACGCCGAGTAGTGGGGCGCCAGCACGAGCCCGACGATGCGCGGGTCGGAGATCGCGTCGACGGCGACCTCGATCTTCGGATCGGCGTGCTTCAGCCCGAGCACCACGTCGAACCCGCCCGGGCGGCGCTCGTCGAGCGCGGCGTGCAGGCGGGCGCGCTGGGCCTCGGTGCGCTGCGCCAGGGGGGAGAGCCCGCCGATGGCCTCGTAGCGAGCGGCGAGGTCGTTCAGCTGCTCGGGGGTGGGCGGGCGGCCCCGGCGGATGTCGGTGTAGTACGGCAGGATCTCGTCGCGGGTTCGCGGCGTGCCGTAGGCCATCAGCAGGACGGTCGTGCGCTCGCTCACTGGTCGGGGTCCTCGCCGTGCACGAAGGCCACGAGTCGTTCCAGCACCGTCGGGTCGGTCTCGGGCAGCACCCCGTGGCCGAGGTTGAAGATGTGACCCGGCCGGCCTGCGTTGCTGGCCAGGACGTCGACGGCCTTGGCCTTGGTGACGGGCCAGCCGGCGACGACCGCCGCGGGGTCGAGGTTGCCCTGCACGGACACGCCGGGACGCACGGCGTCGAGCCTGGCCCGGGCCGCGTCGAGCGTCACGCGCCAATCGGCGCCGACCACGTCGGCCCCGGCTTCGGCCATGGCCCCGAGCAGTTCACCGGTGTCGACGCCGAAGTGGATGCGAGGCACGGCCAGATCGGCCACCTCCGTGAACACGCGGGTCGAGTGGGGGAGCACGTAGCGCCGGTAGTCGGGCAGCGACAGGGCACCGGCCCACGAGTCGAACAGCTGCAACGCCCGCGCGCCGTTGGCCACCTGGGAGCGCAGCGATGCCACGGCGAGGTCGGTGAGGCGCTCCATGAGCCGGTGCCACAGCGCCTCATCGCGGTACATCAGCGCCTTGGTCTTCGTGTACGTGCGGCTCGGCTTCCCCTCGATGAGGTAGCTGGCCACGGTGAACGGCGCCCGCTCGACCCCGAGGCCGACACGCCGTACGTGCTGGAGACCTGCCGCATCCTGGCGCGCGAGCTGCCCGTACCGCTCATCGGGTTCGCCGGGGCGCCGTTCACCGTGGCCAGCTACCTCATCGAGGGAAAGCCGAGCCGCACGTACACCAAGACCAAGGCGCTGATGTACCGCGACGAGGCGCTGTGGCACCGGCTC
>JANPGL010000202.1:0-1617 GCA_031423915.1 Actinomycetes bacterium
GCACGGTCGCAGAGATCAATGCCGTACGTCAGGCCCAGAGCACAGCACTGCCACCGAGCTACGAGATGTTCCTACGGCTCTTCGATCGCGATGGCGGAGGTCTCTTCGGCGGCACGGATGTCTGCTTTCCGGCTCCCCTGGAGCTCCGAAGCGACGCCGAGTAACTGCTCGCGGAGAACCGGACCAGGCACCCGGGCACCGAGATCTTCAGACTGCCGACGGATGCCGTCGTGATCTCGATGCACCAGGGCTACGTGTTCGAGTTCGTGCGGAGTGGCGACGATGACCCGCCTGTGGAGTGCTGGGCGGAGACCGCCGGCGATCTCTCGCGGCCATCGCGCCTCACCAGCTCGATCGCTGAGTGGATCGAGGTTGCGGCGAGCGAGAGCTTGGGTGCCTCTGCCGATTGTGTCCGGGTTGCCCAACTGATGACCCAGATGCCAGCCCGAGGAGCGCTGGTTCTGGCGGTGGGCCGACGAGGAGGATGCGCCCCTTTTGCCGTTCGCCGAGAGCGCGTAGCTGAAGATATCCCGGAAATCGAGCGAGGCTGGCGGGGTCGAACCGTGCGAGCGTCGGGACCGAGGAGCGCGCGGGCGCCGTCGTCATCGGACGACGACACCGCTGAGGAACGGAAGGGCCGTGAAGTAGCCGGCCTCGTCGGCGATCAGGTGCGTTCGTTGTTGGGCGAAGAAGCAGACGGCGTCGTCCTGATCGACCTGCACGATGGCGAGGTTCGGTACGGCCAGCCCGGCGACGAAGTTGACGTTCGACGCGACGGGGCGTGGCGACGCGCAGGGGTATGCGGTGACGTAGCCCGGCGCGGCCGGCTCGGCGACCGTCAGGTTGACGACGATGGCGACCACGGTGTCCTCGAGCGTCGGGGCCACGGCCCCCGGACCAGCCTGGAAGTGGAGGGTGTCCCCCGCCTCGAGCGGTGCGCGGTCACGGTCGACGCGGGTGTCGAACAGGCGGGTGGGCACGCGTCCGGCGTAGCCGACGTCGGAAGTGGTCGAGTACGAGCCGGCCATGTCGACGATGAGATCCGTCGGCTGGCTGGCGTAGAAGCAGATCTGGCGCGAGGCACCCAGTGCGACCTCGACAAGGTTCGGGACCGTCTGGTGAGCGACGAAGTTGAGGTTCGAGGCCAGCGGTCGGGGCTCGTCGCACGGGTACACCGTCACGTAGCCGTCCGCCGCCGGCTCGGTGACGGTCACGTTCATCACGACGGCATTCGCCCCGGCGTCGACCTCGGCGGCGAACGGCAGTGCGAGGGCAGCCGCCGGGTTGACACGCGTGCCGGCCGTGCGGGTGTCGAGGAGACGCTTGGGTGCCATGGGGACGAGCCCGGCGCCGTGGCCCGGTTGGTACCAGCCCGAAAGGTCGGCGAGTAGATGGGCGGGTTGGCTCGTATGGAAGCAGACGTGGTTGGAGGCCGACAGGGCCACGGTCACCAGGTTCGGAACGGTCTGCCCCGCGACGTAGTTGAGGTTCGACGCAGTCGGCCGGTCGGTGTCGCACGGCCACACCGTCACGAACCCGGCCGCGAGCGGCTCGGTGACGGTCACGTTCATCACCACGTCGGTCGCGTCGGCCGGCACGATCGCCGACAGGTCGAGG
>JANPGL010000203.1:0-6117 GCA_031423915.1 Actinomycetes bacterium
CACCTCCACGGCGAGGCCGGCAGCGCGCGCCGCCGCCACCGCGGGCAGACGCTCGACGGCGGCGAGCGCGTCGTCGGGGAGTTCGCCGACCGTAAGGCGGCGGTCGAAACGGAACGTGAAGCGGTCGGGGACGGCGCAGTCGCTGGGGGTCACCAGCTCGGCCCACGACGCCGTGCGGGTGCCCCGCCCGAGCACCGGGTGGTCGGCGATCCCCTCGCCCCGGGCGACCTGCGCCGTCGCCTCGGAGAGGATGGCGGCGCCGTACTCGAGGGGGTTGAGGCCGAGCTCGGGCATCGAGCCGTGGCACGACCGGCCGGAGACCTCCACCTCGATCTGCATGCGGCCGCGCTGGCCGCGGTAGATGCCCAGCGCCCCGTCGACGGCGTGGCCGGTGCCTTCGGTCAGCACGACGACGTCGGGAAGGTGGTAGGGCGCGTCGGCGTCGAGCAGCTGGCGCAGTGCGGCCTGGGCGGCGCCGCCGTCGTCGTCCTCCTCGGCCACCGTGGCGCAGGCGCGCACGGTGACACCGGCGAGCGCGCCGTCGGGGCGCAGCTCGAGCAGGATCTTCGTGGCGACGATCTGGGCCACGACGCCGGCGAGCTGATCGGCGGCGCCCCGCCCGAACACGAGGTGCTCCCAGTCGGCCTCGGGCGGCACGTAGCCGAGGTTGGAGCGCAGCGCGTCGGCGGTCAACGCCGCCCGGTCGACGAGGCCCAGGTAGGGATCGACGGCGCCGCCCAGGCGCTCGCGCCACTGGTCGCGCAGCGCGTCGACGGTGTCGGAGTGCCCGTCGAACACGACGACCCGACGATCCTCGGGTGCGACGCCGTCGAACGGGTCGAGCACGGTCCACACCAGGTTCCCCACGTCGTCGACGGCCACGTCGTCGGCGTGGTCGACGGCGCCGATGCCGACGATGGTGTCGCGCAGGAACGCCAGGCGCGCCCCCTCGTGGTTCGACAGCCCGCTGCGCGGGTCGCCGCCGTCGTCGACGGGCCGGTCGACCTGGTCGGCCGGCAGACGTATCGCCTCGGCCAGGATCGAGACGGCCAGCGGGCGGTAGCGCTCGGCCCGCTCTGCCACGTTGCGGTCGAGCGACGCGAGGTCGGTCATGAGTGAGCCTCCGGTCAGGTCGGGGCGGCGAGGCGGGCGGCGAGGTCGGGGACCTTGGCCACGGCGAGCATCGCCATGATCACGTACAGCTTCTTGTTGGCCTGACGGGCGACGTCGGGGCGGAACCGGTCCATGACGCCGGGGCTGACCTCGGCGCCGATGTCGGCGGGCAGGCAGTGCAGGTAGAGCGCGTCGGCGGTGGTGGCCATGCGCCGCTCGTCGCAGATCCAGTGGCGGTGCTCGGCGTTCTGCTCGAGGGCGCGCCGCTCGATGTCGCGCAGCGCCTCGCGGTCGCCCACCCGGTTGGCGCCGACACGTTCGGTCATGAGGGCCAGAGGACCCCACGACTTGGGGTAGACGACGTCGGCCCCCTCGAAGGCCTCGTCCATGTCGTGGACGATCCGGAGCGATCCGCCCGAGGTGGTCGCCGCATCGGTCGCCCATGCCATCGGCTCGGGTAGCAGCTCGTAGCCTTCCGGGTGGGCCAGGGTGACCTCGGCCCCGAACCGGGTCAGCAGCGACAGCACGCCCTGCGGGACCGACAGGGGCTTGGCGTAGCTGGGAGAGTAGGCCCACGACACGGTGATCCGCCGGCCGGTCAGGTCGTCGCCCAGTCGTTCGCGCAGCCAGAGGAGGTCGGCCAGCGACTGAGTCGGGTGGTCGACATCGCACTGGAGGTTGACGACCGGGACGACGCGAGGGTCACGGGTGTCGCGCAGGTAGCCGTCGATGCCGCGCTGGACGGCCCGAAGGAACGTGTTGCCCTCGCCCAGCACCAGGTCGTGTCGGATGCCGAGGGCATGGGCGTTCATGCCGAGCATGGCGCCGGTCTCCTCGGCGGTCTCGCCGTGCTCCACCTGGGTCGACGAGCCGTCGACGATCACGGGGTGCATGCCGAGACGGGCCGCGGCCCCGGCCCAGGCCGACTTGGTGCGCGTCGAGTTGTCGAAGAACAGCGCGTAGGCCAACTCGTCGGGCAGCCACGGGGTGCGCACCCCTTGCCGGTCGAGCACGGCGAAGCGTTCGGCCACCGCCACGAGCGTGTCGAGGTCGTCGCGGGACCAGTCGTGCGTGGTCAGGAGGCTGCGGCCGTGCAGGGATCGGACGCGATCGGCGTCGAGCATGGTGGCCACGCCTCCATCATGGGCGCCGTGGCGTCGGGGCACACGGGTACGAAGCCCCGTCCCGAGGGGTCGCATGCGGGCGCCGGGCTCGTGACCGCCTACCCGCCGACGGCGGTTCGGCGCGCGCTCAGCCGAGCCGCGGGTCGTTCACCCACGGTTCGCCCGGCTGCCACTTCCCGAGGACGTGGGCGGTGACCTTGGCGCCGTCGTACGTGATCCACTTGTCGACCGCGCACTCGATGAGGACGCGGCCCGGCGTGTCGAGCCGCGCCACGAATCCGGCGGCGGCCTCGGGTGTGGCGGTCATGCGGGCCGCCAGGGCCGGGTAGAACCACGCCTTCAGCGTGTCGTCGTCCTCGTGGATGGTGGCGATCGTCTTGGCCGTGATCGTGAAGTCGCGCCATCCCGGCCGCACGTTCTCGCCCGAGACGATCACGCAGCACTTCGGCCGTTTGCGCAATGCCGGCACGCGCTTGCGGTGGCTCATGGTCGTGATCCAGAACTTCCCGTCGTGCCACACGTAGCGGTGCATCACCCCGACCGGCCAGCCGTCGGTCGTCGTCCAACTGAGCGAGCACTCGGTCTGGGCGGCGAACAGCACCTCGCGCAGCGGCTCGTCGATCGGGTAGACGCTGACGTCCTCGTAGCTCTTCTTCGTCCGGTCCTCGGCCATGCCGCCGACGGTAGCCCGGCGCCCGATCAGCCCCGGACGCGCACCGGGTCGCTACCGTCCCAGCCGTCGGCGGCGCCGGCGATGAGGTCGAAGAAGGCTTTCATCTGACCCTGCGGGTCGACCAGCTCGACGTACGGCAGCCCGCAGCTGCCCTCGACGTAGACGAAGCCTGCGCCGTTGGCGGTGAGGCCCCGCTGGACGACCGGGGCGCCGGTGGCGGCGAAGTGGTCGACGGCGCGGTCGAGGTCGGCCCAGTAGCAGACGTGATGGACGCCGGTGCCGCCGCGCTCGAGGAACTCGGTGTAGATCGACGGCACGCCGGGGTCGGGCTGGATGAGCTCGATCTGCTGCCCGCCGGTCTGGGCGAGGCCCATGCGGGCCCGCATGGGCACCGTCTGCCCGCGGTAGGTGGTGCCAGGGATGTCGACCTCGTAGAGGAACCAGGGGCCGACGCCGTGGGTGCGGACCCACTGCCACGCCGCGGCCTCGATGTCGTCGACGACGAAAGCGGTCTGGCGGATCGGGCCGAGCCAGGTGGGGGAGTCCACGGCGCTCACGGCCCGACGGGGCGGCCGGCGGCCGGTCGGTCGAACGAGCCGGCGCGGTAGTTCGACGTGTCGATGGCCATCGGCGGCGCGGCGACGGTCTGGGTGCCGTGGTGGACGCAGACGCGGTGGATGATGCGCCACTCGTCGCCGCGCTTCTCGTACCGGTCGAGGTACCGGCCGTACCAGATGTCGACGGCGCCGGTGTCGGCGCGGCACAGGTGCGTGATGTTGTAGAGCTCGCCGCGCGCCGACACGTCGTCGTCGAGCTCGATCAGATGCGTGTAGATCGAGTGCATCGTCCAGCTCCAGCGGAGGTGGGCGACCATGCAGTAGTCGGAGAACTCGTGGGCGTTGCCGACGAAGCTGCCGTGCTCGTCGACGGCCTCGGGCCAGTAGGCCGACTTCATCGTGTCGGCATCGAGGCGGTCGACGCCGCGGCAGTACCGCACGGTCACGTCGCGGATCTGTTCACGGTCGCTGAGCTGTTGCAGGGTGTAGCCCACGGGGTGCCTTTCGTGGATGGGTCAGAGCTTGGCGAGCTGGCCGCCGTCGAGCGGTATGTCGTGCCCGTTGATCATGGTGGCGGCGTCGCTGCACAGGAACACCACCGTGCGGGCCACCTCGTCGGCGTCGACGAAGCGGCCCGTGGGGTTCAGCGACGCCAGGGCGCGGCGGACGGCGTCGGATCCCTCGGCCTCCAGCGGCGCCGACACCGGGGTGCGGGTGGGGCCAGGCGACACCGCGTTGACCCTGATGCCGTGACCGACGTACTCCAGGGCGGCCTGACGCGTCAGGCCGATGACCGCGTGCTTGGCGGCGACGTAGGCGGGGCTGGCCCGTTCGCTGCCCCGATGGCCGACCGTCGAGGCGTTGTTGACGATCACGCCGCCGCGGCCGCCGGCGATCATGGCGTTCAGCTCGGCCCGCATGGAGCGGAAGACCGTCGACAGGTTCACGGCGATCATCTCGCCCCAGGCGTCGTCGTCGTACGTGTGGAACGACTGTGAGCGGTCGAAGATGCCGGCGTTGTTGAACGCGGCGTCGAGCCGCCCGAACCGGTCGAGCGCGGCGCCGACGAGCAGGTCGACCGACCTGGCGTCGCGCAGGTCGCCCGGGTGGAAGTGGGCTTCGCCACCCGCCGCGTCGATGCGCCGCACCACGGCGTCTCCCCGCTCGCGGTCACGGCCGCCGACCACGACCCGCGCGCCGGCGGCCGCCAGCGCGACGGCGGTCGCCTCGCCGATGCCCGACGTGGCTCCGGTGACCAGCGCCACCCGTCCCTCGAGCACGGGCGCGCTCACGGCACGGCCGCCAGGAGGGCCCGGTGGTAGTGGTGGAGGGCCTGCTCGTTGCGACCGAACACGACATGGCTCTGCGCGCCCGAGCCGATGCCGGCCTGGATCGACGCGGTGATCCAGTAGTCCTCGTCGCGCACCACGTCGCGCACCAGCTCCGACCGCCACGTCATGAGGTCGCGCTCGGCGTCGTCGACGACGGGCGCACGTGTGTAGTGGGTCTGCACGGTGGTCGACGCGTCGTAGCGGTCGCCGGGATACACGGCGTTGATCAGGACGCCCTCGTTCGACACGGTGAACGCCACGTTCGGGAACAGCTGGTGCACGCAGGTGAGGTGGTGGTGCACGTCCCAGTCGGGCTCGGGTACACCGCGCAGCTCGTGGAGGTTGCGGCGGGGGAATCCCTGGCGCGAGTGCGCGCCGAAGGCGTCGAACACCATCACGTTGTCGTGGTTGATCGGGTTGATCGTGCGCGGATGCAACGAGGCGAAGTGGTAGCCCTCGAGGTAGGTGTCGACGGCCAGCTTCCAGTTGGTGGCCGCCAGCTCGTGGGCCACGAAGCGCTCGGCCCGATCGAACTCGTAGGCGGCGAGAAGCGGCGCCAGCGGGCCGAGGTGGGCGTCGAGGTCGACGGTGGCGCCCGCCGTGGCCACCACGAACACCATGCCGTAGCGCTCCGCGCAGCCGACGCGGGTGAGGCCGTGGTCGGCGTGGTCGACGCCGGTGAAGCCTTCGGCGAACGGGAGCCGGCTGAGTGCGCCCGAGGTGCCGTACGTCCAGGCGTGGAACGGGCAGCGGACGCGCTCGAGCGTGCCGTCGGCGTCGTGCACGAGGCGGGCGCCCCGGTGCCGGCACACGTTGAGGAAGGCGCGCAGCTCGCCATCGTCGCCCCGGACCACGAGCACCGGCACACCGGGCACGCGGTCGAACGTGCGGAACGACCCCGGGCGGGGCCAGTCGCACGAGAGGCCGACCAGCAGCGGCGTGCGCCGGAACAACACCTCGATCTCGCGCTCGTGGC
The DNA here is from genome assembly GCA_031423915.1 of Actinomycetes bacterium. Classification (GTDB taxonomy): domain Bacteria; phylum Actinomycetota; class Acidimicrobiia; order Acidimicrobiales; family Ilumatobacteraceae; genus JANMAT01. Next base: position 5,775 of record JANPGL010000203.1, read on the forward strand.
GCTCCTGGTCGGCGTAGTTGGCCACCGGCTCGTACCAGACGTCGGCGGCGAGGTCGGTGGTGCGGCCATCGAGGTTGGCGAAGGCCCGCTTGGCCACCGACGCCAGGTCGGCGGCGAGATCGAAGTCAGCAGCCCCCACGCCGAGCGACGGTAGCCGACCACCCGACCCTGCCGGCAGGTGGCGTCGGCGCCGCCGGGCCACAACGAGGGGGCAGCGACCGCGCCGTTTGACCGGCGCCCAGGGGTGACCTCCTGCTCTGGTCGCGTCGTCCGCCGGACCGCACGATCGTGGTGGAAGACCCTCCCCGAGGAGGTGCCCATGTCCACTCGACCACTGGCGCCA
>JANPGL010000204.1:0-3417 GCA_031423915.1 Actinomycetes bacterium
CGCCTCACCGGCCGCACCCAGCAGCGTCTCTGGCCTGACTGGCGACACCACGCGTTCCTCACCGATCTCACCAGCGACACCGTGACCGTCGACGCGTTCCACCGCCAACACGCCGTCGTCGAGCTCGCCATCCGAGACCTCAAACAAGGCGCCGGACTCGACCACGTCCCCTCCGGACACTTCCACGCGAACTCGGCCTGGCTGCAATGCGCCGTGCTCGCCCACAACCTCATCCGCTGGACCGCTGCCCTCGGCGAGATCCGCGACCCAGACCGTCTCGTCGTTGCCCGCACCATGCGCACCCGACTCTTCAGCGTTCCTGGCCGGCTCGTGAACCGCTCCGGCCGACCAACCCTGCGCATGCCCACCGACTGGCCCTGGGCCCACACGTTCACCACTGCGCTCGCATCCATCCGCAAGATCCAACCCGCCACCGGCTGACCACAGCCACCGCGGTCAAGCGCGCCGCACACCACCCGCCAGCGCTGACAACCCCGACCAGCACCACCACAGCTTCAACGCGCACCTACACACCGCGAGCCAACCCGACTTCGACGACCACGCCCACCACGCCACAGCCCGCCACCCCAAGGACCAAATCGGTGGATCGAGGCTTAGACCGCCGTCGTCGCCTGCAAATACGCCGTTTCCGCCGGGTCAAACCGCCGTTCTGATGCGTCGGACCGGGAACCGGCGCCGGAGGGGCCGAGCGGTCCGTTACGAATCGCCTTCGAGTCGAAAGCCGACCTTCATGGTGACCTGCACATGGCCAACCGACCCGTCCGCCAAGTGGCCGCGGATCTCGGTGACCTCAAACCAGTCCAGGTTCCTGAGCGTCTGCGCCGCCCGGGAGATGCCGTTGCGGATTGCTGCGTCGACGCCATCGGGCGACGAGCCGACGATCTCTGTCACGCGGTAGACGTGATCGGACATGGGGTCTCCTTCGGTCGGTGCGGCTGGTCGGACGTCGGGCGCTGCACTTCACCGTCCCTGTGGTTGGTTCCACCGTAGAGGGTCCGGGGACGACGTCAAGTCGTTCGAAGGGTCGACAGCCGCGCGGGCAGGTGTCGTCCTGATCGTCGCCCGGCCCGCCCGCCAGCACATAACGCGCGCACGATAAACCCACGGCCCGCGGCTCATATCGACCCGAGCAGGTGAGCCCGGGTTTCATCCGCAGCCCTGCCAGCCCGACCACCGTCCGTGGGCGCGATACGAGTGGCGATCCAAAGTGCGAGCGGGGCCGCGCTTCGCCGGATCCCGGGTGGCCGACCGGTGAACGAGGCTGAGCGAACTAGTGCGGGCTGCGCCGGTTACCAGCGGCTGAGCTGGAGTGCCCGCAGTGGTCACATCGGGCGGGTCGAACCTCGCAGCCGGGCTCGGTCCGCGAGCGGGGCGATGGAGGGGCCATCGTCGCTCGAGCGTTGAGCGGCACGTGCGCCGGCGTAGGCCAGACTGGAACCATGCCCATGCGAGAGGACTGCGCGCACTTCCAAAGCCGCCAATACGACAACGGCGAGACGGCGCGCTTCTGCACGCTGGACCTGGCGCCCGAGGCACCGTGGCGATGCCCACCGGACTGCCACCGCTACGAGCGCCTCGCCATCGGCACCGACTTCATCGAAGGGTCGCTGGCCCGTACCGAGGTCGAGACCGAGCCCGACGCCGCGCCAGAGGACGTCGCGGCCGTACTCGACGACGCCGAGGACATCGTGAACGCCGCTATGCCCGGCGTGCTCGCCGAGCTCGACGACAAGCCGGCGCCTTGGTGGCGGCGCTTCGGCCGACGAAGGCGACCCGACGACGACCACCCCGGTCTGAGCCAGCGCTGACGGCGGGGCCTCCGACAGCGGGCCGGCGAAGCTGCCCTCACCGACCCGTCGACGCCAGCCGTCGCCGACCACCGTCGGTGAGCGCGTTACCTGTGTGTCGGAGCCGAGCGACGGCCGCGCTGGAGTACGCCGGATCCTGGGCGGTCTTCCGTTGCTGTATGGCCGCGCGAAGTGTGCGGGCGCCGTGGTTAGTCCCAACGGCGGGGTCTGCCGGCAGTGGCGTTGTCGGTCGGTGGTGTGCGATCCCGTCGGTCGATTCGAACTGGTCGTGGAAGTGGACGGCGATCGCGTGGTGGGCGCTGCTGGCGCCTTACCTGTTGGGGGTGCGTTCGGCGCGCCCGGATCAGAGGAAGTACCCGACGATGTCGACGAGGAAGTCGGTCGAGCCGCCACCGCCGGAGAACACCCGGACCTGGCGCGAGCCGTCGACACCGACGATGAGGCCGTTGGCGAGGTTCTGTCCCGCGGCCGACCAGTTGATCGACGACGCAGTGATGGTGGTGGCTGTGCCAGGGGCGACGGCGAGGAAGCCGGCGCCGACGGTGCCGGTGACGGTCAGGTTGTAGGCGACCGCGGTGGCGCCCGCAGGGACCGTGTTCGGGGCGTTGACGACGCCGGTGGTGACGTCGTGCCCATCGGCCACCGAGAGCAGCCGCTGGCTTCCCGAGGTCATCACGGTCCCACCGGGCCACCGGCTGTCGTAGGAACGCACGGGGTTCACAGCATGGAACGCGCCGGCGCTGGCCGGGCCGGCGATCTTGCGCCACGTACCCGGGGATCCGGCGACGACGCACACCCAGACGTTGCCGCTGGTGTCGATGTCGATCTCGCCCACGAGGTGAGCATCGCTGCGGCTCGCGGGCGCGGTGCCGATGCCGGTCAGGTAGAGCGCGGCCCGGCTGCCCCCGGCCTGGAGACCGATGCCACCGTTGGCCAGCACGCCGATCCCGTTGAAGTCGCTGTTCCCCCACAGGCCGACACCGGTCGGGCCGTGGCCGTCGCCGCGGATGCCGACGCTGTCGATCGTGGCGGCTCGGTTGTCGGCCCAGAACATCGTGCGCTCTGTGCTCAGCGGGTTGCTGGTCGTCTGCGTGGCCGACGCGCTGTTGCCGATGTACGTCATGTTCGACGCGAACTGGGCGTTGCCCAGCAGCAGCGTCTGGCCCGTCGACGCTGCCGCGGGCTGGGCTCGGCCGGCCACGACGGTTCCGGCGAGCGCGCCCACGGCCACGCCGCCGGCCAGCTTGAACACGTCACGACGAGAGGACGCCCGCGTGGCGACAGCGGCCTCGGCGACGGGTGCCGTCGAAGCCGCCCCGACCTGTGCCTGCAGCTGCTCGACGGTGCGGGTGAGTTCTTCGACACGTCGCAGCAGTGCCTGGTGGCTGGTGGCTTCGGAGTTGGACATGTGCCCCCCTTGTGTCTGGTACTCAACAAGGCCTAGCACCATCCGGCCCACCAGCAGTTCGCGCGTAGGCGCGGGCCCACAGGCCTCGAGTTCGGCGTTGTCGGGCGGCCATGGATCAGCGACAAACGGCCGGACCAGACAGTGGTCCGTCCAGGAGCGCGAGCAACGCCGGACATCGCG
>JANPGL010000205.1:0-11137 GCA_031423915.1 Actinomycetes bacterium
GGAGGAGCTCGCCGAGGTCAGGCCAGCTCCCCTCGACGCCGTGCGGCAGTGGTGGGCGGATCGACAGATCGGTCGGGGTTGGCGAGCGGGCGGCGGCTCCGCTCCCACCGTGACCAGGCGGTTCACGGCCTCCGACAGCGAGCAGCCCGGTGTGCGCCGCGAGCATGCCCCCTTGTCAGCGACGCCGGGTGGTGCTAGTTTCATTAGTACCATGATCTGGACGGTCGACTCCCACTCCCCGACGTCGTTGCGAGAGCAGATCGTCATGAGCGTGCGGCGCGCCATCACCATCGGCGAACTGTCGGTCGGCGACCACCTCCCGCCGGCGGCAGAGCTCGGCGAGGCGCTGTCGGTCGACCGCAACACCGTGCTCGCCGCCTACCGCCAGCTGCGCGACGACGGGGTCCTCGACTTTCGCCGAGGTCGGGGCGTCACCGTCGCCCGCACGACTTCGCCGCCGTCGCCCGTCGTGAAGTCGGCCTACCAACTGATCGAGATCGGTCGGGCCAACGGGCTCGATCGCGACCAACTGATCCAACTCGTGAGGGAGCTCTCGTGAACGCCACCGGTGTCCACTCCGTCTACTCCGGCCGTTCGACCAACTGGCCGATGATCTGGCTCGCCGGGGCGCTCGCCGTGCCGTTCATCGCCATGGGCATGACATCGAAGGGTTCGTTCTGGGCGCCCGGTTTCGTCATCCCGGCCGGGATCGTGCTCGTGGCTTTGCTCGTGACCCTGCTGACGGCAGCCAGCGTCCGCACGACCGCCGGGCCGAACGGTGTCACGGTCCACTTCGGCACGTTCGGGTGGCCGCGCTTCCGATACCCCATCGCTCGGATCGCGGAAGCGACGGCGATCGTGGTGACATGGTCGCAGTGGGGTTGGGGCATCTACTGGAGCCCCCGGCGCGGGTTGATGCTGACGTTGCGCACCGGCCCGGCGCTGCGCCTTGTCCTCACGAGCGGACGATCGGTCACGATCAGCATGCCCCACCCGGACGCCGCGGTCAGGGCGATCGAGGAAGCAAGATCCTGACCCGGTCCGCAGTCGATCGTCACCGATCCGGTCCGCCGAAGCAGGCGTCAGAAGACGACGGCGCCGGCGGTGGTGCTGGCCGTGCCGGCGGGGGCCGACAGGTTGGCCGATAGCGCCAGGACCGACGGGGTGTAGACGGCCACCGTGGGCGCCGTGACCGCGGTGACGGATCCCTCCGACAGGCTCCCGAGCGTGAACACCACCGAGTTGGTGGCGGGCTCGAAGGCCAGGCGCGAGGTGCCCGCCGGCTCCGTCGTCCCGAACGTTGCACCGGCGGCTCCGACGTAGTCGCCGGAGCCCAGGGTGATCGTGCCGAGGTTGCCACCGCCGACACAGCCGGGAACCGTGAACGTCATCTGGTCGGGTCCGCTCCCGCCGTCGACGAGCGTGACCCGCACGCCGGCGATGGGCACGAAGCCGCTGTTCCAACCGCCTGGACACATGTCGGTGCGGCGGGGGAGCGTGTCGAAGGTGATGCGCACCGAGTCGCCCAGCTCCAACTTCCCGACGCCACCGGCGCCGCCACCGTTCACCAGCTGCAGGTCGGACGGGCCGTAGAGCACGGCACGGCGGGCGGCGAAGGTCGACTCGTTCCCGGCCTGGTCGCGGGCGATGGCGCGCACCGTGTAGATGCCGGGCGTGAGAGCGCTGGCGTCCCACACCGTGGCGAACACGTCGGGCTCGTCCATCACGTCGACCGTGGCGATGGGCGTCCACGGCCCCGTGCCCGCCCGGTACTCGAATCGCACGTCGGCCATGCCGCTGTCGTCGGTTGCGGTGGCGCTCAGGTTCACGGTGCGCCCGATCACGGCCGGGATCACCCCGGGCCGGCTCAACGGGCTCAGGAAGCCGAGCGGGCCACCGGTGTCGGCACCGACGCTCACGTTGACGAGCACCGACGCCGATGTGGCGGTGTTGCCCACCGCGTCCGTCACGAGCGCGGCGACGCGGTACTCACCTTCGGCCATGTCCGACCAGCGCACCGTGAACGGCGCACCGACGGGATCGCCGATCGGGATGGTCGGCGTGCACACGGCCGCCGGGCAGTACAGGTAGGCCACGGTGGCCACGCCCGAACCGGCGTCGGTGGGCGACGAGCCGATGGTGGCCGCGTTGCGGATCGCCGTCGGCACGCCCACGACGCCGGGCACCGGGGCCACGCTGTCGACCTGGACGTTGGCGGTCTGCTCGGTCTCCGCGTTGCCGGCGGCATCGGTGGCGAAGAACTCGAGGGCCGCCGTGACCGTCACGGTCACGTCAGCCTGGGCGGCGGGCACCACGACGGCCGCCGCACCGCCGAGCCGGTAGGAGATCGACGCCACCGCACCGGGCGCGGGGTCCGTGGCCGCCAGGTGCACCACCGCTCCGGGGCGCACCCATGCGGCCAACGACCCGGCGCTGGTGGTGGGCGCGGTGGTGTCGAGCACGAACGTGGCGCTCGGCGTCACCGGACCGGACGCCGCACCGACGGCCTGGAGCGCGTAGGTGCCGTCGGCGATGTCGACCGGGACGGTCACAGGCATCGCCGCCGCGTTCCCGTCGGCGTCCACGGTGACGGTGGAGGCGGGCGCCGCACCCACGTGTGCCCCACCGCCGTCGACGACCCAGAGCTCCACCGACTCGTTGCCGCGGAACTGGCTGAGTGTCACGCCCGCCAGGATGCGGCCGGTGGCGTTCAGCGTCTGGCCGGGGGGCACGGTGATGGCGGCCAGCGTGACCACGACCTCGTTCGACGCCGGGCTCTCCTCGCCGTGCCAGTCGTGCAGCGTCGGCGTCACCGTGTAGCGCCACGTGCCCGGCGTGACGGCGTCGTCGGTGCACACCGTGATGGCGAGCGGGGCGAGGCAGGTCACCACCGTGCCGCCCGTGCCGACCGTGTCGCCCTCGCCGTACCGGGTCACGACGTACGCGGTGGCCGGGTGGCCGGCGTTCGCCACCAGGGTGCTCGCCGTCCACGTGAGCGTGACGCGCTGCCCGTACACGGCGGCCGTCGGTGCGTTCCCCGCTCCGAGCGAGTCGGCCCGGGCGCCACCGGACACCGAGCCCTGTGCGAACCACTTCGCCGTGGCGACGCCGGCCGGCGCGGCCAGCACGAGCGCCACGACCGTGGCGACCGTCGCCAGTCGGCGGTGGCGAGACCTTCGGACACCGCCGGTGTACCGTCCCATCGACCTCACCGCTCGACCGTGACCAGGACCGGCACGGTGAAGCTGGCGCCCTGGCACGCCGTGGGCGCGGCGACGTCGAGGTGCACGGCGTCGGGCACCGCCACGGTCACGGTGCCGTCGGCGGCGACGGGCGTGGTCGGCGGTAGCGCGTCGACGTTCACCGACACGTACGCCGCGCACTCCACGGGATCCGACGTGGCGGGGTCGGGAGACGGGGCGATGGCCACCACCGAGACGTCGAAGGCGTTCGGGTTGTGCACCTCGAGCACGAGCACCCCGTCACCGCCGGGGTACAGGTCAGCCGTCGCCGTACCCACCACGGCCGTGGCTGCGCCCGCCACCATCGTGGACGAGTCGGTCATCGTGGTGCCCTGAGCGGCCACGACCCAGTAGCCGTACGCGCTGCCGCTCGCGGCGGCCACCACACACGCCACGGGTGCCGCCAGCGCGAGCCTGAGGCGCCTCACGATGCGATCACGCCTTGCTCCCGCTGCCGGTGTGCGCCAGCGAGAACTCGGCCCCTTTGCACGCATCCTGGTTGGTGGACAGGTTCGGCATGGTCACGAGCGGCCAGGCCGACGACGCCACGCCCAGCTGCGTCAGCGTGCGAGTGGTGCCGGCGGGCACCACGACGGGTCCGACGAACTGGCGCGTCACCACCAGGTTCGCCGTGCCCGAGCACCCGACCCGGGTGGTGGTGGCCGACACCGTCGTCGTCACGCTCGCCACGCGCAGATCGAACGCGAACGGATTGGTGATGCGCAGGTCGATGGCCGCCGAGGCTCCGGGGTACAGCGACGCGCTCACGTCGCCGGTCACCGTGAAGCCGGCGTCGACCACCGTCCACCAACAGTAGGTCGTGGGGTCGCCCGTGCGGCCCGACGGGCTCTCGGCGCGCACCGCGAAGCAGTGCTGGCCAGGGGCGAGCCCACTCAGCGCCGTCGGCGAGGTGCAGGCCTGGTAGGCGGCGCCGTCGAGGGCGCATCCGGCCACGGCGTTCGGATCGTCGGTCAGCAACCCGGGGCCCGCCGGCAGCCGGAACGAGAACGATGCCGTGGTGGTGGAGACCACGTCGTCCGGTGTGGCCGTGAAGACCGGAGGGGTGAGCAACGACTGGACCACCGAGAACGACACGCTCGCCCCGTACGTGGTGTGCTGGTTGTTCAGGGCGTCCTTGGCCCGCACGTAGAGCACGTACGCCCCGTCGGCCGGCTGGGCCAGCGCGTAGGTCCAACTCGTGGTGCCCGTGGCCACCAGGTACTGAGCGGACGTGGCCGCGAACGCGCTGCCGTTCCAGTAGTTGCCGGACGACGACTGCAGCAGCGCCAGGCTCACCTCGCTCACGCCGACCGCGTCGTCGGCCGTGCCGCACAACCCGCCGCCGCCACACGCGGCCGACCAGCTGGCGCTGTCGAGCGATCCTCCGTCGGCGGGGCTCGTCACGGTGACCGTGGGCGCGGTCTTGTCGACCGACCAGGTGCGCGAGGCCGCGGTGCCGTCGACCCCGAGCGTCGAACGGACCAGCACGCGGAACGTGTGCGACCCCTCGCGCAGGCCGGTGTACGTGGTGCCGCTGGCCGAACACCCGGCGAACGCGGCACCGTCGAGCGAACACCGGTAGGTGATCAGCAGGTCGGGCGTGGAGTAGGTGAACGACGCGGTGCCCGTGGCCACCGTGCCGCTCGGGCCGCTGTTGATCGTGGGCGCCGCCGGCTCACCGGCCGCGGGCGCGCTCGAGCCGGTGGCCACCATCACCACCGCGACGGCGGCCACCACCAGGCCGCCCCGCCAGAACCGGCGGCGCGAAACTCGGGCTGGGGTCTTCATTCGTTCGTCCACCGCAGTCGCTTCCGCCCGGCGGGCCTCGGCCGTGGGGCCGCGGTCAGCCGATCGGCGGTCAGCTCGGGGCGACCGTGGAGTAGGTCAGGGTGATCGGCTTGTTGATGCACGCCGATTGGTCCGACGTCGTGTTCTCGAACGACACGTTCACGTCGCCGAGCGTGACGGGCGTGGTCGCGGCGCCGGTCAGGGTGAACGGACCCGTGAGCGACGTGGCCGCCAGCGGGCACAGGGCGGTGAGCGTGGGCGTGGCGAACTCGGCGGTCACGTACACGGCGGCGACCGTGACGTCACCGGGGTTGGTGTTCTTCGCCTTGATCGTGAGCGTCTCGGTGGCGCCCGGATAGAGGGCGGCGGTCAGGTTGCCACTGAGCTCGACATCGCTCACCGAGGCGCTGGTGGCGGCCGTGCCGGTACCCGACCCACCCGTCGTCCAGTACGCGTACGCCGCGCCGCCGATCAGGACCGAACCGCCGATGGCACCCGCGACCAAGACCTTGTTCCGCAATCGCATGGATCGACCCTTCTGAGTGGATGTCCCGCCGCCCGTCCAACGGGTCGACCAGGTGCCGATCGGCCGACTGTCAAGGATCTTGAGAGGAACCGGCGGGAACCTTGACGAGGAAACCCGACCGCACGAACGCGCCATCTCCCGGTACGGTGACCGGCGATGTCCACCACCTACGGCTGCGCAGCCACCGAAACGACCCCGGTGATCACCGGCGGCTAGGAACCCTGTTCCGCCCACCCGTCACCGGGGGCCGCCACCCACACAGGGGTGCGGCCCCCGTTCCGTTTTTCCCGCAGCCGAGTACCCGCCCGAGAGGAGGGCTAGCCATGACCACCACCGACATCCGCGACCGTGTCGCCACCGCCGAGCGTCTCGCTTCCTACGGAGACACCTGGCCCGTCCACTACGCCGCCGACGTGCCCGCCCTCGTGGCCGCGCTCGACGACGGCGAACCCGTCGAGAGTGAGCGGTTGGCCGCCATCCGTAGCCGCATCATCGATGCCCGCGGCGCCTACCCCTGGCCCGGGGGTCGCTGGGCCGGCTGGTATGCCGACGACGCCACCGCACTCCTGGAAGACTTGCCCGTGACCGTCTGAGGCATCATGCGGTCGACGGCGTCACCCGAACCCTTTCGAACGATCGGAACGACGATGGCCGCCCCTGCCCCACCCAGCTCGGAGGACGCAGCACCGCCCAGGGTGCCGCGCCTCGGCGACCTGCGGGTGCTCGTGCTCGACGCCACCTTCCGGCCCATCGCCGCCATCGGGTGGCAGCGGGCCGTGACGCTGGTGCTCGGGGGTTCCGCCGAGGCCGTGGTCGACACCGACCGCATCGTCACGTCGCCGTCCGTCGCCGTCGTCGTCCCGTCGGTCATCCGGCTGAAGGGCCGGGCGCTGGTGGTCGGGCGGCGACGCGGCATGCTGGCCCGCAAGCGCACGGTCCACGAGCGTGACAAGTGGATGTGCGCCTACTGCGGAAGCAGGGCGCGCACCAACCTCGAGCGCGACGAGATGACGATCGACCACGTGGTGCCCCGCTCCCGCGGTGGTTCCTCCAACGACTTCGGCAACCTCGTCACCGCCTGCCGCCCGTGCAACGGCCGCAAGGCGGACCGCACGCCCGACGAGGCGGGCATGCGGCTGCGCCTGGTGCCCCGGTCGCCCACGTGGGCCGAGCAGATGCGCTGGGCGCTCACGGGCGGGCCGGGCAAGCCCGTGCCGCCCGACTGGGTGCCGTTCCTCGGCGCCCTCGCCGCCTGACGGGTCCTCCCACCGCGTTCGCGTCCGCGGACGCGGCGGGAGTAGAACCGTTCGGGGCACGCGAGGGGAGAGCGCCGTGAGCATGGTGACCGTCGACAAGCTGGGGCTCGTGTGGGCATCGATCTCGGCGTTGTGCCGCGACCTGACCGAAGAGCAGTGGAAGACCCTCACCGAATGCCCGGGCTGGACGGTGCAGGACCAGCTGTCGCACCTCACCGGCACCGAGCGCATGCTCGGCGGCAAGCCCGAGTCGGGCCACCAGGCCACCGAGCTCGGGCACGTGCACAACCCCATCGGCGCCATGAACGAGAACCACGTCGACGAGCGGCGTAGCCGTGCCGGCGCGGCCGTGCTGGCCGAGTTCGACGAGGTCACCGCCGAGCGACTCCTGCAGCTCCGCCGCTCGACGGCCGAGGACTTCGCAGTGGCCGCCATGACGCCTACCGGCCCGGGCACCGTGGCCGACTTCCTCCACATCCGAGTCATGGACAACTGGGTGCACGAGCAGGACGTCCGGCGAGCCCTGGGCCGGCCGGGCCACGGCAGCGGCCCCGCAGCCGAGCACTCGATCGATCGGTTCCTGACGGGCCTGCCGATGGTGGTGGGCAAGCGCGCCAAGGCGCCCCAGGGGGCCAGCGTGCGACTCGTCCTGACCGGCCCGGTCCACCGCGACGTCACCGTCGTCGTCGGTGAGCGCGCCGGCTTCAGCGAGGGACCGGTAGCCGACCCGACGGCCACGCTGCGCATGGGATCAGGCACCTACGTCACCGCCACCACCGGGCGCCAGCCCGGGCTCGCGCTGCTCGAACGCCACGGCATCGGGGTGTCGGGCGACGTCGAACTGGCCACGGCCGCGGCGGCCGGGCTCAACATCATGATCTGAGGATGCTCAGGCCCGGTGCGCCCCGCAGATGAACACCGCCAGCACGGCCGGCTCGTTCCCGGGGTTGCGCCAGCGGTGCCGCGTACCGTTCTGCACCACCGTGTCGCCCGGGTTCAGCAGCGTCTCGACGCCGTCGTCGAGCTCGAGGATCACCTGGCCCGACATCACCACCTCGAAGTCGACGGTGTCGGTCGTGTGCATGCCGGGATCGTCGGGCTCCATGTGGCCGAGCAGACCGGGCAGGGCAGCCTCCACCTCGGCCATACCCGCCTCGACGTCGACTCCCTCGGCGGGGGCCTGGTTCGCCGGGGGAAGGGTGAAGAACCCGAACCGGAAGCCGCCCACGGGCGGGAAGTACATCGGCTGCGACGGTTCGCCACCATCGTCGGGGAACGTCGGCGCGGCGTCACCGCCCCACAGCCGGTAGAAGGCCGAGCCCGGCATGACCGCCGGGGCGATGGCCGCCACCTGCTCGTCGGAGGCGAACACCGCTTTGCCGTCTCGATGACCCGTCACCACGCGTCGGACCGTCATGGCCACCCCCTCCGTCGCCGGGGCCCCTGCCACGGCGACCGCATCCTCGCGCGTCGCTGGCCGGCTCAGTGCCGCTCGTCGTCGGCCGGTTCGTCCGGCAGGACGAGGTCCCACCGGTCGCGGCAGTCCTCGCAGCGGTAGGCGACGATGTCGCCCGGCTCCCACGCCCCGTCCTCGGGCGGATGGGTGAGCAGGAAGCAGCGGCCGCCGCAGTCGACGCAGACGATCTCGGCCTCGGGCTCCATGCCGGCGCAGGCTACGTGTCGCTACGGTGCGGGGATGCGCGTGGTGGCCGGCTCGGCCCGTGGTCGACGGCTCGAAGCCCCTCCCGGGCGCGACACGCGCCCCACGGCCGACCGCGTCCGCGAGGCCACGTTCAACGCGCTCGGCAGCCTCGATGCCATCGACGGGGCGGCGATCGTCGACCTGTTCGCCGGTTCGGGTGCACTGGGCATCGAGGCGCTGTCGCGCGGTGCCGCGCACTGCACGTTCGTCGAGTCGCGCCGCGACGCCGCCGCCGTCATCCGAGCCAACCTCGAATCGACGCACCTCGTCGACCGGGCGACGGTGGTGATCGCCGACGCCGCCGCCTGGTGCGCGGCGGTGCGCACGCGATTCGACGTGGCGCTCGTCGACCCGCCGTACGCGTTCGACGGCTGGCCCGCGCTCCTCGACGTCGTGCCCGCGTCGCTCGTCGTGGCCGAGTCGAACCGCGAGGTGCCGGCACCAGCCGGGTGGGGAACCCTCCGGTCGCGACGCTACGGGACTACGGTGACGACGTTCCTGGCCAGCACGACGACGGGGCCGGACGCCCCGGCGGACACCAACGAAGGCAACGCGTGAGCATCGCCCTGTACCCCGGCAGCTTCGACCCGATCCACAACGGCCACGTCGACGTGGTCGAGGAGGCCGCCGCCATCTTCGGTGAGGTCATCCTCTGTGCCATGGTCAACCCGGCCAAGGTCGACCCGTTGTTCGACCTCGACACCCGCCGGACGATGCTCGTCGAGGCGGTCGCCCACGTGCCCGGCGCCCGTGTCGAGCTGTACCACGGGCTCGCCGTCGACGCCGTCACCCACTTCGGCGCCGACCTGCTCGTGAAGGGTCTGCGCACAGCCACGGACTTCGAGTACGAGACCCAGATGGCGCTCACCAACCGGGCGGTCACGGGCGTGCGAACGGTGTTCCTGCCGGCGAACCCCGCCCGCAGCTTCGTGACGTCCACCTTCATCAGGGAGATCGCTCGCTACGGTGGGAACGTGAGCTCCCTGGTTCCGGCCTCCGTCGCCAAGCTGCTCGAGGAGCGCTACCCCCGATGACCGGCTTCGACGACATCCACTCGATCAACGATTCCGAGACGCTGCTGCGTCGCACCATCGACATCATCGCCACGGCGCGCACCATGCCGTTGTCGAACTCGCCGATGGTCAACCGCGACGAGATCATCGAGCTCCTGGAGGAGGCGCTCAACCGCCTGCCCGACGAGCTGCGCCAGGCCCGCTGGATGCTGCGAGAGCGCGACGAGTTCGTGGCCAAGACCCGCCGTGAGGCCGACGACATCGTCGAGGCGTCCCGCGCCCAGGCCGAGCGGATGGTGCAGCGCACCGAGGTCGTCCGGGCCGCCGAGATGCGGGCCCGCCAGATCGTCGACGCCGCCGAGAGCGAGTCGCGCCGCATGCGCAACGAGGTCGAGGACTTCTGCGACCAGCGCCTCGCCAGCTTCGAGATCATCCTCGACAAGGTGGCCCGCACGGTCGCCGTCGGTCGCGAGCGGCTCAACCTCGGCTCGCGCCGCAACGAACCGGTCATCGAGCCCGAACAGCCCGGCGTCGGCGGCGGGTTCTTCGACTACGACCGCGAAGAGTGAGCGCCGCCCGGCGGGGAGCCCCGACGAGCCCCGGCCGACCGGCGGTAGCGTGGTCCGCCATGGCCAGCCCCGAGCGCGGACCGTTGGTGGTACCGGTGACCGAGCTGGTCCGGAACCCCGGCTCCCACAAGCACGTCACCATCACGACCCAGGCCGAGGGGCTCGCCCTGCCCGAGTCGCGCATCGCCGACGGCTCACCGGTCGTGGTCGACCTCGAGTTCGAGGCGCTGTCCGAAGGGGTGATCGTCCACGGCACCATCTCGGCCCCGTGGACGGGGGAGTGCCGCCGCTGCCTTGGCCCCGCCTTCGGGGTCGCCGAGGCCACCATCGAGGAGATCTACCAGGTCAAGCCCATCACCGACGAGGCGTTCACGTTCGACGGTGACGCCATCGACCTCGGCCCGATGGTCCGCGAGAACCTGCTCGTCGAGCTGCCGCTCGCGCCCGTCTGCCGGCCCGACTGCGCCGGGCTGTGCCCGGCCTGCGGCGCCGACCGGAACACCGATCCCTGCTCGTGCGACACCGCGCCGAGCGATCCGCGCTGGGGTGGGCTCGACGCCCTCCGAGCGCAGTTCGACCCCCCGGGCTCCTAGCCGATAGGATCTCCGGGCTTTCCGTACGAAGGAACCGCTCGCACATGGCCGTCCCCAAGAAGAAGAAGTCCAAGTCCAAGAGCCGGAGCCACCGCGCCTCCGCCTGGAAGCTCTCGCTTCCCGGTCGGAGCCTGTGCCCGCGCTGTGGCGCCGTCCGTCGCCCGCACGTCGTGTGCGCCGCCTGCGGCTGGTACAAGGACCGCGTCGTCATCGACGTCGACTGACCCGCCGGGCGCGGGTCGTGGCTCCTCACACCATCCTGCCCGTCGCCGTCGATGCGATGGGCGGTGACAAAGCGCCGGCCGAGACCATGGCTGACGCCTTGCCGTCGCGCACCGCTTCGGCAGCGCGCACGAGCGTGGAGTCCTTCTTGCGGCGCACGCCCTGCGCAGCATCGTCGTCCATCATGATGACCTCGGAGGCCACGATCAGCTCGAGGTCGCCACGG
>JANPGL010000206.1:0-2700 GCA_031423915.1 Actinomycetes bacterium
TCGACGCCGGCCTGATGCGGCTGTGCGTCCCGCGCCAGTACGGCGGCCCCGAGGCCACGCCGATGCAGCTCGTGGAGGCCATCGAGGCGGTGGCCGAGGCCGACGGTGCCGCAGGCTGGTGCGTGATGATCGCGTCCACCACGTCGTCGATGGCGTGCTTCCTGGAGCCCGACGTGGCCCGCGCCATCTACGGCGACGCCGGCTCGGTGTCGGGCGGCGCGTTCGCCCCCAGCGGCACCGCCGTGGCGACCGACGGGGGCTGGACCGTGAACGGCCGCTGGTCGTGGGGGAGCGGCACCGATCACAGCCACTGGATCCTGGGCGGAACGCTGACCGACACGAACGAGTTCCACCTGATGTTCGCGCCGGCCGAACAGATCGTGTTCCACGACACCTGGCACGTGGCGGGGTTGAAGGCGACGGCGTCGGGCGACTTCGAGATGGACGACGTGTTCGTGCCCGACGGCTACAGCGTGCAGCCCATGGCCACGAAGCCCAAGGTGTCCTCGCCGCTGGCGCACTTCCCGAACTTCACGTTGCTCGCCACCGGGGTGGCGTCGGCCATGCTCGGCATCGCGCGCCACGCGGTCGACGAGGCGGTGGCGCTTGCGCAAGGCAAGCGCCAGTCGTACTCGTCCAAGCTGTTGGCCGAGTCGCCGACCGCGCAGATCGAGATCTCACGCGCCGAGGCGACGCTCTCGTCGGCTCGCGCGTTCCTGCTCGACGAGCTGTCCAGCGCGTGGGACGTGGCCTGCGCGGGCGGGCGCGTGAGCGCCGAGCACCGTGCCCGCATCCGCCTCGCCGGCGTCCACGCCGCGGAGTCGGCCGTACGGGCCACGGACCAGGCCTACACGATGGCGGGCGGCCCGGCCGTGTTCGAGACCAGCCCGCTGCAACGCTGCCTGCGCGACATCCACACGGCCAGTCAGCACCTCCAGGTGTCGCCGCGGCTCCACGAGACCTTCGGGCGCGTGCTGCTCGGCCAGCCGGCCGACACGTCGACGCTGTGACCCGCGGCGTCGGCGCTCGCAGCCTCACGTCGAAGGGTGCGGTGGCGACCGAGTTCGCCCACCACCCGTCGGGCTACGTGTTGGCGGGGTTCGTGGGCGCGGCGTTGGCCGCCCGCCGACGACGCGGGCGGTTGACGGGGCAGGACGCGGTGGCCGCGGCGTTGGCGGCGATCGCCCAGCCGTTCGTCGAGTGGGGCCTGCACAAGCTGGTGCTGCACGGGCGGCCCCGGCGCGTCGTCGGCCGCACGGTGGATCCGGGCGCGACCCACCGCGCTCACCACGAGGCGCCGGACGACGTGGCCGGTGCCCTGCTCGGCGGTCGGTACGCGCTGGCCGATGCGGGCATGGTCGCCGGCCTCGTCGCCGTGGTCGGGGCGGCGCTCGCACCGCTGACGGGTGCATACCCCACCCGGGCGGTGCTGACCGGCATGGTGGTCGGCAACGTCGGCCTGGCCCGTTATGAGTGGTACCACCTGTTGTTCCACTCGGGGTACCGACCGCGCTCGGCGCGCCGTCGGCGGTTGCGGGCGCACCATCTGGCCCACCACCACCGGGACGAGACGCGTTGGTTGGGTGTCACCAGCAACCTCGGAGACCGCTTGTTCGGGACGGCGTCGACCGCCGAGGCGGGTGCGGCCGCCCGGTAGGGTCCCGCGCCGTGGAGACCATCCGCCTGCACCGCGACGGGCCCGTGCTCGTGGCCACCATCGACCATCCCCGCTCGGAGCGCAACGCGGTCGACGGCGACCTGCACCGCGATCTGGCTGCACTGTTCCGTGCGTTGCGCACCGTTCAGACGGAACCGGACCCGCCCCGGGCCATCCTGCTCACCGGGTCGAAGAAGGCGTTCTCGGCCGGCGGTGACTTCGACTGGTTCCCGTCGCTCGACTCGATCGCCAAGCTCGACGCGCTGCGCCTCGAGGCCCGCCAGCTCATCTGGGACCTCCTCGACATCGAGCTGCCCGTCGTGTGCGGCGTGAACGGTCCGGCGGTGGGGCTGGGCGCCTCGATCGCCCTGCTGTGCGACGTGATCGTCATGGCGGACACGGCCACCATCCTCGACCCGCACGTGCGGGTCGGGATCGTGGCGGGCGACGGCGGCGCGGTGATCTGGCCACTGGTGCTCGGCCCGGCCAGGGCGAAGCAGTACCTGCTCACCGGCGACCCGGTCAGCGCCGTCGATGCCGAGCGTCTGGGCCTCGTCAACGAGGTCGTGCCCGCCGACGCGTTGGCCGACCGGGCCATGGCCTGGGCTCAGCGGCTGGCCGCCGGTGCGCCGTTGGCGCTGCGCTACACGAAGCTGGCCATCAACCAGCAGCTGCGACGGGCGCTCCTCGAGAGCTTCGACCTGTCGACCGCGCTGGAGATCACCACGCTGGCGTCGGAGGACCACACCGAGGCGTTGGCTGCGCTGCGAGAGAAGCGCCCGCCGAACTTCCAGGGTCGCTGACGCGACGGGTGGCACGGATGGCTGTTGATACTATCATTGTCGATAGTGTCATAGTTGATAGTCTATGGCGTCATGGCTGACTTCATCGGACGGAAGCGACAGCTCGACGCATTGGTCGGGGAGCTCGACAGGGTGCGCTCCGAGGCCGGACATGCCGGTCGTTGCGTGCTCGTGCGTGGGCGCCGACGGGTCGGCAAGTCTCGCCTCGTCGAGCAGTTCTGCGCGCAAACCGGCCTGCCC
>JANPGL010000207.1:0-21360 GCA_031423915.1 Actinomycetes bacterium
CATCGAGCGCGCCCACATCGTCGGCGCGTCCATGGGCGGCATGATCGTGCAGGTCATGGCGCTGCGGCAGCCCGAGCGGGTGCACACCCTCACCTCGATCATGTCGTGCCCGGGCCAGCCCGAGTCGAAGCCCGAGACGCAGGCCGCGCTGCTGGCCCCGCCCCCGGCGGATCGCGACGCCGCCGTGGTGCGCGGCGTCGAGATGGGACGCATCATCTCGAGCCCGCGCTACTTCGATGCCGACAAGGCGGCGAGCAACGCCGGTGCCAACTTCGACCGGTCGAACTACCCGGAGGGCGTGAGTCGCCAGCTGGCCGCCATCGTGACCGCACCCGACCGCACCGAGGCCCTCCGTTCCCTCACCGTGCCGACGCTCGTGATCCACGGCCGGGCCGACACGCTCATCCTGCCGTCGGGGGGCGAGGCCACCGCGGCGGCCGTCCCCGGCGCCAACCTGCTGCTGATGAACGACATGGCCCACGACGTGCCCGAGCCGTTGTGGCCGCTCATCGTCGACGCTGTCGTCAGCCACACCACGCACGCCATCGGCTGACCGGCCACACAGCCACCCGGCCGGAGAAGCAAGCGAGGGGGGCCGCCCCCGCTCGGGCAGCCCCCCTCGTGCGTCCTCGTAGGTCGCGTGAGTCGTCGCGTCAGGCGGCGACGGCCTCGACGGGCGCCTTGGCGTCCTTCTTGTGCCGGCGCAGGATGCTCACCAGACGAGCGACGACCTGCTCGGCCGTCGCCAGCAGGATGATCAGGTCGAGCGTCACCGACCAGTTCTCGACGTAGAACAGGTCGAGGCGGCGGTAGGCGGAGAACGCCGGGTTGTCACGGGCCTCGACCTGCCACAGGCCGGTGATGCCGGGCTTCACCTTCGAGCGGTTCAGCAGGGCGTCGTCGAAGCGGGCCACCTCGGACGGCAGGGCCGGGCGGGGACCCACCAGGCTCATGTCGCCGCGCAGCACGTTCAGCAGCTGGGGCAGCTCGTCGATCGACGAGGACCGCAGGAAGTGCCCGATGCGGGTGACGCGGGGATCACGGTCCATCTTGAACAGCGGGCCGGTGCGCTCGTTGGTCGCCTCGAGGGCCTTCAGCCGGGCCTCGGCGTCGACGACCATCGAACGGAACTTGTAGACCTTGAACAGACGGCCGTCCTTGCCCACCCGGGTCTGCTTGAACAGCACCGGGCCACGGTCGCCGAGCCACACGGCGAGCGACGTGAACACCAGGATCGGCGAGGCCACCAGGAGCAGCAGACCGCTCACGGCGATGTCCTGCGCCCGCTTGATGCCCAGCTGCCAGTGCGAAAGGTCGGTGGGCTCCAGGTAGAGCAGCGGCTCGTGGGCCAGCGGGGCGGGCAGCAGGCGGCGGTAGTCGACGCCCTGCACACCGCTCGACAGGTGGACGTGCGCCTGGCGGGCCTGGAGGTCACGGATGCACTCGTTGAGCTCGTCGGTGGCCAGCGCACCGGCGGCGATGATGACGCCGTTGGCACCCTTGCCGACCATGACCTCGCCGGCCGACTCGGACGGGCCGCACCACAGCGAACCGAGCCCGTTGGACACGGCGGCGACGCGCTCGCCGACGACGCCCACGACCCGCAGGCCGGTGTCGGGGTGGTCGTTGAGGAGGGCGTTGAGGCGGGCGGCCTCGGTGTTCGTGCCGACCAGCACGACGTCACGGGTGTACCGGCCGCTCTTGCGGGCGGAGCCGAGCCAGGCACGGTAGATCGAGCGGGAGATGATGAGCATCAGCAGCGTGAGCAGCGTGCCCACGATGACCTCGCTGCCCACCAGCGTGAGCTTGAGGACACGGGTGGCGGCCAGCCCGGCGGCGCCGATGAGGATGGCGGAGCGCATGACCCGGGACAGCTCGACGAGCCGGATGTTGCAGATGCGGGCGAGATAGAGGCTGTGCGCGTGCTGGATCCACACACCGATGGCGGCCATGCCCCAGGGCAGCACGGCGGTCACCCACCACGGCCGGTAGGCCGGGGACCAGCCCGAGATGGCGATCGCCCACGCCGCCAGCAGCGCCACTGCGTCACCGGCCATGAGCAGGGACTTCAGACGGTTCTTCGATTCGAGGACGGGGACCGGCCGCGCCGTACCGGGTCCTTTGCTTCGATCGACCGTCCGGACTGCTGCCAGGTTTTCCGCCAGACTCATCGCGATCCTCAGGGGTCAGACACACCCCGTGCCCTTTTCGGAGTGTCTCGGAGAAGTAAAGACCATCTAAAGGACTGCGGCAAGGGTCAATCGAATCATTTCACCAGCGTTCATGCTGGTTGCCTGGTGACGACCATCACAGCGGCCATGGACAACCCTAAGGCGTGGCTATCCAACCACAGTGAGTGCTGCTGTGGCCGCACTCACTTTCTTGACCTGCCCCGCACTCCTTGAGTACGTGACTTCTGTCATATTCGGGCAGCCGATCGACCCACGGTTAGCGTCAGCGTCCATGTCCGTCCCCCTCGACCGCTACCTGCGCTACGACGAGCTGACCGCCGAGCTCCACCGGGTCGTGGGCGAGCACCCTGGCCTGGCCACCATCGAATCGATCGGACGGTCGCACGAGGGCCGCGACATCTGGCTGGTCACGGTCACCGACACCGCGTCGGGTCCCGCCGAGGCCAAGCCGGCCCACTGGGTCGACGCCAACATCCATGCCACCGAGGTGACCGGCTCGGTGGCTGCGCTCCATCTCGTCGACCACCTGCTCACGTCCGACGACGCCGCGGTGGTGCGCGCCCGGACGACGCGGACGTTCTACGTCGTTCCCCGCGTCAACCCCGACGGCGCCGAGGCGGCGCTGGCCGACCACCCGCGCTTCCTCCGATCGAGCACGCGGCCCTGGCCCTGGCGCGACGGCAGCACACCGCCCGGCCTCGAAGGCGCCGACATCGACGGCGACGGCCGCATCCTCCACCTGCGCCTCGTCGACCCCGACGGCGCCTGGAAGCCCCACGCCGACGCGCCCGCGCTCATGGTCCCGCGCGCCGCCGACGACGGCCCCGACGGCGGCCCCTACTACCGCCTCCTGCACGAAGGGCTGATCGCCGAGCACGACGGGTTCACCGTGCCGACCCCGCGACCGTCGGCCGGCCTCGACCTCAATCGCAACTACCCGGCCGGCTGGGGCACGAGCGTCACCGGCTCGGGCGACCACCCGTTGTCGGAGCCCGAGGTGTCGGCGGTGGTCCGGGCCATGGTGGCCCGGCCGAACATCTGCGGGTTCAACGCCTACCACACCTACGGCGGTGTCCTCCTCCGCCCGAGCTCCACCAAAGCCGACAGCGCGTTGCCGCCGGTCGACGTGTGGACGTGGAAGGAGCTGGGCGCCCGCCTCACCGAGACGTCGGGCTACAAGGTCCACTCGGTCTACGAGGACTTCACGTGGGACAAGGACGACACGATGTCGGGGGCCAGCGACGACTGGGCGTACGAGCACCTCGGCGTGTACGGGTGGACCACCGAGTTCTGGGACGTGATCGCCCACGCCACCGACCATCGGGCCCCCACCGCCATCTGGTTCCTCGGGCCGTCCGTCGACGACGAGCTGGCCGTGTACCGGTGGTTCGAGGAGAGGTACCCCGGGCAGCACCACGTCGACTGGTATCCGTTCGAGCACCCCCAGCTCGGCGCCGTCGAGCTCGGCGGCTGGAACGACATCTTCTCGTGGAGCAACCCGCCCCCCGACCTGCTCGCCGCCGAGGTGGCGCCGCACGCCGACTTCGCCGTGTTCCACGCCCTCGCCGCGCCCGAGATCGCCGTGCGCCACCTGGCGGTCACCCCGCTCGGCGACGACACGTGGGCCGTGGCGGTCGGCGTGGCCAACGTCGGCTACCTCCCCACCGACGTGACCGCGTGGGCCCGCAAGCACCACCTCGTCCTGCCGCTCGTGCTCGAGTTGACGGGCGATGGCGTCACCGTCGCCGACGGCCCGGCCCGGCGTGAGCTCGGCCAGCTGGAAGGGCGGGTCCGCCAGCGCTTCGACGGCGGCGCCCGCAACGACGGCACCCCTGACCGCGTCCTCGAACGCTTCGTGGTGCGGGCGCCCGCCGGCACCACGCTGCGGGTCGAGGCCCGCCACCCGCGGGCGGGACGTGACGTGCGCACGGCGGTCCTGGGAGGCTGATCCCGTGCGCATCGGCATCACGACCTTCTGCCTCGACGACACGATCCATCCGGTCGAGCTGGCCCGGGCGTGCGAGGACCGCGGCTTCGAGTCGCTGTGGCTCCCCGAGCACAGCCACATCCCGGCCTCCCGCCAGTCGCCGTGGCCGGGCAGCCTGAGCGGCGAACCGCTGCCCGACTACTACTGGCGGATGCAGGACCAGTTCGTCGCCCTGTCGATGGCCGCTGCGGTCACCACCCGGCTGCGGCTGGGCACGGGGGTCACGCTCATCGTGCAGCGCGATCCCATCTGGCTGGCCAAGCAGATCGCGTCGCTCGATCACCTTTCGGGCGGGCGGTTCACGCTCGGCATCGGGTACGGATGGAACCGGGAGGAGGCCGAGAGCCACGGTGCGACCTGGGCGGTGCGGCGCGCCGAGGTGCGCGAGAAGGTGCTGGCCATGCGCGCGCTGTGGACGCAGGACACGGCCGCGTTCGACGGCGAGCACGTGCGCGTGGCGCCGTCGTGGGCGCAGCCCAAGCCGGCCCAGACGGGCGGCCCGAACGTCGTCCTCGGTGGCGGCTTCGGGCCGAAGCTGTTCGCCTCGATCGCCGAGTGGGGTGACGGGTGGATGCCCATCTCGGCGCGGCCGTCGCTGGCGAAGCGGCTGGGGCCGCTGCGGGAGGCGTGGGCCTCGGCGGGCCGCGACCCCGGCGCGCTCGAGGTCGACGTGATGGGTGCCACCGACGATGCCGACGGCCTCGACACCCTGCGGTCCGAGGGGATCACCCGGGCGCTGCTCACCCTGTGGCCCGCGTCGCGGGACGAGCACCTGCGCCAGCTCGACGCCTGGGCGCCGCTGGCGGCCCGGTTCAACGGGTAGTCCGACGCCGAATCGTCACGCATCAGGGCGGGGGCGGCGCGCTCATGTCGTCGAGGTGCGCAACGACCAGGTTGCGAACCCCTGCCGAGGAGGCGCCGCCCCATGGACCCCGACATCGACCCTCGCCCGCCCGCTCCCGCGGAGGGCGCACGCACGAGCCGACGCGACGAGTGGAAGGTCGCGCCCAGGCCCGCCCACCCGCACGATGCCGCGAGTCCGGCGATGTTCCTGAGCCTCTACCGGACCCGCGCCTGACGGGCCGGGGTGACCATCGACCGCCGGTCAGTAGGGGCCGGTGTGCGTCAGGAAGCGCTTGGGGTTGGCGATCAGCATCTGGTCGATCTGCGCCTCGGTGACGCCGGCGGCCCGCAGCATGGGCAGCACGTCGGTGGAGATGTGCAGGTAGTGCCAGTTCGGCATGCCCGGGATGGAGCCCGGAGCCTGCTCGCCGGGGATCCAGTCGAGGTAGCACGAGCAGTCGTGGCTCAGCACCATCTGGTCGGCGTGGCCCATCTTGCACAGCGTCGCCACCGTCTCGACCCGCTTCTCGGTGGTGAGGAACCCGTCGAGCCCGAACCGGTCCATGCCGAGGATCGAGCCGGCGGCGAGGATCTCGCCGAGGTAGTCGAGGTCCTGCGTGTCGCCGCAGTGGCCGATGACGACGCGGGACAGGTCGACGCCCTCTTCGCGGAAGACGCGCTGCTGGTCGAGCCCGCGCTTGGTCTCGGCGTGCGTGTGCGTCGTGATGGGGGTGCCGGTGAGCCGGTGGGCGCGGGCGCAGGCGCGCAGCGTT
Organism: Actinomycetes bacterium; assembly: GCA_031423915.1. Classification (GTDB taxonomy): domain Bacteria; phylum Actinomycetota; class Acidimicrobiia; order Acidimicrobiales; family Ilumatobacteraceae; genus JANMAT01. The sequence continues at coordinate 5,796 of JANPGL010000207.1, forward strand.
CGTTCGACGTCTTCCGTGAGGCCGGGGCGGTCGGTGGCGCACTTGATCACGCCCGCCTTCACGGTCGTGCCGCTGATGCCCTCGGTGATGTCGCGCACGAAGTGGTCGACCATGGGGTCCTCACCGGACGGCGACGTGCCCTTCACACGGTGCTGGTAGAAGTGCGGCAACGAGTCGAACGTGTACATGCCGGTGGCCACCACGATGTTCAGCTCGAGCTTCTGGGCCAGCTCCGCGATGCGCGGCACGTAGCGGCCGAGGCCGAGCGCCGTCGGGTCGAGGATGGTGTCGATGCCCGCCTTCTTCAGCGCCGTGAGCCGCTCGAGCGCGTCGGCGATGCGGGTCTCCTCGTCGCCCCAGACCTCGGGGTAGTTCTGGATGATCTCCGGCGACAGGATGAACACGTGCTCGTGCATGAGCACCTTGCCCAGCTGGTCGGCCGGGATCGGCCCCCTCGCCGTCTCGACCGTGGTCGTCATTGCCACCATGTGCGTGCCCCCATCGCTCGCTCGTCCCCGCTGCATCATGCACCCGCGTCGTCGCCGACCCCAAGCCGGTACGCTCGACGGCGTGGACCCCGAGGGCGATGCGTTCCAGCCCACCTCGCCGGCGGCCTGACACCGTGGACGAGGTCGTGCTCCACGGCGGCGTGGCCAACGCCGGCGCCGTCGTGCGACGGGGCGACGTGGTGCTGCGCCCGGCGAACGCGCACACGGCCTCGATCCACCGCTTCCTGCGCGCCCTCCACGACGACGGCTTCGACGGGGCATCGGTGCCGCTGGGTCGGGAGCCCGACGGGCGCGAGCGCCTGCGCTTCCTCGACGGCGACGTGCCGCTGCCGCCCTATCCCGACTGGGCGCGACGCGACGACGCGCTGGCGTCGGTGGCGGTGCTGCTGCGGCGCCTCCACGACGCATCGGCCCAGGCGTTTCGCCCGGGCGTGGGCGACACGTGGAGCGACGAGATGGCCGACCCGACCGGCGGTGCCCTTGTGTGTCACAACGACGTGTGCCTCGAGAACGTGGTGTTCCGTCACGGCGTCGCCGTCGGGCTGCTCGACTTCGACTTCGCCGCGCCCGGGCGCCCGATGTTCGACCTGGCCACGTTCGCCCGCATGTGCGTCCCGATCGACGACCCGTCGCGCACCCGCCTCGGTTGGACGCTCGACGCCGACCTGCCGGCGCGTCTCCGTCTCGTCGCCGACGCCTACGGGTGCGACGTCGCGCAGCGGGCCGAACTGCTGGCCTGCCTCGAGACGTCGATCGATCGCGGCGGTCAGTTCGTGCTGCGGCGCGTGGAGGCGGGCGACCCGAACTTCATCGCCATGTGGGAGAGCGCCGGCGGCATGGCCCGCTTCGACCGCCGCCGCGCCTGGTGGGCCGTCGAGCGGCCGGCCTTCGCGGCGGCGCTCAGCCGGTGATCTCGAGGACGTCGTCGGCCAGCAGCACCGCGATCTCGTCGCCGTCCATGCCGAAGATGCCGTCGAGCACCTCCCACGTGTGCTGGCCCAGGCACGGGGCCGGGCCGGTGATGCGGCCCTGGGTCCGTGACAGGTTCGCCTGCATGCCCGAGTAGGGCGTCAGGCCGTACACGGGGTGCTCGTGCGGCACCCAGTAGCCGCGATGGTCGATCTGCGGGTCGCGGTGCAGCTCGGGCACGCCGTGCACCGGTGCACACGCCACGGTCGGCTGGAGCGTGGCGAGGATCTCGCCGACGCGTCGCGTCGACGTCCAGGCAGCGAGGAGCCGCTCGATCTCGTCCTCGTCGGCGCGCCGGCCCGCCGCCGTGGCCCAGGCGGTGCGGTCCTCGAGCCCGAGCGCGACGGCCAGCGCCGCCCACTGCGCGTCGTCGGCGCAGCTGATGGCCACCCACGCCTCGGCACCCGGCCCGCCGTCGGGGTACTGCGCCGCCCGCGTCGGTTCGACGACGCAGGGGAACACCCCGTTGGGCACCAGGTCGCGGTCGCGGTTGCCGCACCGTGTGGCGACGCGACCGTCGAGCTCGTAGGCGAGCAACTCGGCGCCGAGGAACTGGACCGACGCCTCGAGCTGGGCCACGTCGATGTGCTGGCCCTCGCCGGTGCGGCGCCGGTGGTCGAGCGCGGCGATCAGCGCCGACGCGGTGAAGCGCTGCGAGATGAAGTCGGTGTAGGCGCCGTAGATCATCGACGGCGTGCGGTCGGGCCAGCCCGTGAGCTCGTAGAAGCCGGCCAGCCCGGCCATCAGGTTGCCGAAGCCGCGGTACGTGCGGCGCGGACCCGTCTGTCCCTGCATGCACGTCGACAGCATGACGACCGACGGGTTCCGCTCGACGATGCGGGCGTAGTCCATGCCCCAGCCGGCCAGCGCGCGCGGCGTGAACGACTCGAGCACGACGTCGGCCCACTCGATCAGCTTCCAGGCCACCTCGCGGCCGCGCTCGTTCGTGAGGTCGATCCCCACCGAGCGCTTGCCGGCGTTGAAGTCACCGTAGAAGTGGCTGTTGTTGATGCCGGGCTTGCCGTCGCGCAGGGGTCCGGTGAGGCGCAGCACGTCGGGCCGCTTCGAGGACTCGATCTTGATGACGTCGGCGCCGTACGAGCCGAGGTAGCCGGCGGTCATCGGCCCGACGCCCACCCACGACAGGTCCAGCACCTTGAGCCCCTCGAACGGTGTGCGCCGCCCGTCGTGGAGCACGCCCGCGGCGCTGGGCCGGCGCGGCGGCCGTGCGAGGACCTCGTCGGTGTGCTCGCCGACGTGGGGCGCCCGGGTCGTGACCGACAGCGGCGTGGCTGACAGCTTGGCCCACGGCCCCGCCCACGCCACCGTGCCACGGTCGCCCTGGTCGACCCGCACGAAGTACTGGCGCGCCTCGAGCTGGGCGTCGTTGCGGAGGTCCTGCACCGTGTTGATCGGCGCCACGAGCAGCAGGTGGTCGAGGGCGGCCTGGTACAGCTCGGCCTTGGTGTGGCGGGCGAACAGTGCCTCCATGGTGCGGCTGACGGCGTCGTAGAACTCGATGGGCTCGTAGGCGAAGTTCAACGTGGTGAAGTCGCGGCCGACGACCAGGGGGTCGGCCACGCCTTCGCGCTCGGCCCAGTCGATGAGAAAGCGCATCATCGGGCCGCCGATCGGGCCGGCGGCCACGAGCACGGCGGCGTGTCCGTCGAGGCATGCGTTGATGATGCGGAAGAACGCCTTGCCGGCGTTGTTGAACGGGCCGAGACGGAACAGCTCGCGGCCTTCCAGCAGGTGGAACGACTGGGCGTTCATGAGGCACTTCATGCCGGCGAGCTGGGCCGACACGTCGACGTGCTGGCCGAGGCCCGTGTGGTGCGCGTGCCACAGCGCGGTCAGGGTGTGCACGGCCGCCTCGACGCCGGCGTGGAGGAACAGCTGCGGGGTCGACAGGCGGACCGGGGCACGGTCGGCATCGCCCGTGAGCGACATCTCCCCGGTGGTGGCGGCCACGGTCAGGTCGGTGGCCGCCCAGTCCGCGTAGGGGCCGGTGCGACCGAACGGCGAGATCGACGTGACGACCAGGTGGGGGTTGCGGGCGTGGAGCACGTCGACGCCGAGGCCGCGGGCGTCCATCCAGCCGCTGGGGTACGACTCGACGAGCACGTCGGCGCCTTCCACCAGGTCCAGCAGGCGCTCGCGGTCGGCGGCCGACGAGGCGAGGTCGAGCACCACCGAGGCCTTGCCCCGGTTCTCGACCCACCACGACAGGCTCTCCTCCGGGTCGGGCTGCGACGGGTCGGCGAACAGGCCGCGGCCGCGGCCGGGATCGCCGCCGGGTGGCTCGATCTTGAGCACCTCGGCGCCGAGGTCGGCCAGGATCCGGCCGCACATCCAGCCGCGCTCCACGGTCAGGTCGATGACACGGTAGCGATTCCCGAGTGCGCTCATTCGCGACACCTCCCCCGTGGGCGACCGTACACGCCGTCGAACACCTGACGATCTCTTGACGATGAGCAGAAGAGAACCACAAACGGTGGTTGCATCATCACGCGCCATGACCTTCCGCCTGGTCCGTCGCGCCACCGCCACCGCCGTCCTCGGCCTCGTGCTCGTCCTGCCCGCATGCGGGTCGTCGGGTTCGTCCTCCGCCGACACCGCGAAGGCGAAGGACGCCAAACGCGTCGCGGCGCTCGCTGCCGACGTCAAGGATCTCCAGGGTCGCGTCGCCGACCTGGAGGGCGGCTCCACCGAAGGCAAGGACATGGCCGAGGAGGATGCGGCCGAGACCACGGATGGCCAGGAAGGCGTCGACGACACCGCCGGCGAGGAGAAGCCCGCCGCCGGCGAGAAGAAGGCCGCCGGCGAGAAGAAGGCCGCGGGCGATGCCCATGCCGCCACGGGGGAGACGGACGCCGCCGCGGGCGATGCGCATGCCGACGGTGGCCATGCCGCCCCCGCCTCGGCCGCGGGGTCCGCGTCGCACTGGGGGTACGCCGACGCCAAGCACTGGGGTGAGCTGGCCGACGAGTTCGCCACGTGCTCGATCGGCGAGCAGCAGTCACCGATCGACCTGACCAGGGCGGCGCCGACCGCCATCCAGGACGCGCAGCTCGCCTACCACGCGTCCCCCGCCACGATCGTGGACAACGGGCACACCGTGCAGGTCAACCTGGCCGACGGCGGCACCGCCACGATCGACGGTCACGAGTACAAGCTCGTCCAGTTCCACTTCCACGCCCCGAGCGAGCACACGGTCGACGGCGAGCACGCGCCGGTCGAGGTCCACTTCGTCCACAAGGACGCCGAGGGCAAGTTGGCCGTCATCGGTGTGATGGTGCTGAACGGCACGGCCAACGAAGGCTTCGGCCCGATCGTCGGCGGCGTTCCCGCCGATCACACCGAGACGCCACTCGCTGCGCCGATCGACGTGCGGGCACTGCTGCCCGAGCACCTGATGGCCTACCGGTACGCGGGCTCGCTCACCACGCCGCCGTGCACCGAAGGCGTCGCCTGGTCGGTGCTGGTGGAGCCGATCCGCTGGAGCCCCGCCCAGGTGAAGTCGCTGACGACCCACTTCGCCGAGCCGAACAACCGGCCCGTCCAGAAGCGCGGTGAGCGCGCGCTGCGGCTCGACGTGGCGGTCGGCTGAGCCGGCGTCACCCGCGGGCGCCGTCGAACACGGCGAACCCCAGGTCGGGCGTCCATCGCACGATCACCCGGTCGACGCCGAGCGCGGCGAGCCGGTCGTGCACGTCGCCCTCGGGTTCGAGCCACGCGGGCTCGAACGGTGACTCGATGCTGACCTCGAACGGGCGGGCTCCGGCGTGCTCACGAGCCACGCGGATCACGTCGTCCAGGTCGGGTTGCCAGTCGTGGACGTTGACCCCGTCGGCCACCTGCCCGGCGATCGCGGCCATGCGCGGTCCGTTGGCCCCGACCACGATCGGCGGCACCGGGGCGGGCGCGGGCACGGCGCGCACGTCGTCGAACCGGTGGTGGGTGCCGGCGTACGACGGCGCACCCGACCACAGCGCCTGCAGGTAGCGGACCATGTCGGCCACACGCCCGCGCCGCTCGGTGGCCGAGAGCACCGGCAGCCCGAGCATCGTCAGCTCGGCGGCGTACGGGTCACCCGTGCCGGCACCCGCGCCGAGGCCGAGCCGAAGCCGGCCGCGGCTCACCGCCTGAGCCGTGGCCACCGCGACCGCGACGTGCGCGGGGTGGCGCACCGGCGCGTTGAGCACGAGCGGCCCCACCGTCACCCGCTCGGTGCCGAGGGCCACGGCGGCGATCGCGCCCCACACGTCGAGCGCTCCGGGCGCGTCGAACGATGCCCCGCTGAGGTGGTCGTAGACCCAGACCCCGTCGAACCCGGCGGCCTCGGCGGCGCGGGCGGCATCGCCCAGCTGGTGCGGCGTCACGCCGACGGTGGTGAGGGACACATCGACCAGCACGTCCGCCATCCTGACCGGCGACCGGCGATGATCGGAAGGCGGAGGAGTGGCCCGCTCGGCGTGTCCGCGTCGCCACGGCGACGACCACGGCGACGGCGAACGACCCCGACGTCCGGCAACAGTGGTGTCAGAGGGCGATGACCACCTTGCCCCGGGCGTGTCCGGCGCGGAGGTACCGGATCGCTGCTGCGGCGTCGTCGAGCGGGAACGTGCGGTCGATGGCGGGCGTGACCGAACCCGAGCAGATCATCGCCGCCACGGCCTCCATGTCGCCGGCGTTCTCCGACGAGGCGAGCATGGTCAGCCGTTGGCGCACGAGCGGCGAGAGCAGCACGGCTCGCAGCGAGCGGCCGACGCCACCGAACCAGCGGCCGTCGGTCTCCCCGCCGACGATCACCAGCGTGCCGCGGCGCGTGAGCGCACGACGCAGCTGCCGCAACGGGCGGTTGCCGGCGATGTCAATGATGGCGTCGTAGCGCGGTGCGACACCGTCGGTCGACCCGCCGGCGTAGTCGACGACGTGGTCGGCACCGAGGGAGCGGACCAGGTCGGCCTTGGCCGCGCTGCACACACCGGTGACCTCGGCGCCGGCGGCCTTGGCCATCTGCACCGCGAAGCTGCCGACGCCGCCCGACGCTCCGATGATCAGCACGCGGTGCCCCTGTCGCACCCCGGCCTTGCGGATTGCCTGGAGCGCGGTCGCGCCCGAGATCGGCGCGGCGGCGGCGTGTTCGAACGAGACGCCGAGGGGCTTGTGCGCCAGCCTCGACGGGTCGACGCAGACGTACTGGGCGAACGACCCGCGGCAGGTGCCGAACACCTCGTCGCCGGGCGCGAAGCCGGTGACCTTCCCGCCGACGAGCTCCACGGTGCCGGCGAGGCACCGGCCCGGGTTCGTGGCCTTCGGCGCACGGACCCCGAAGCCCGCCAGCCGCATGGCGTACGGCAAGCCGGTCATGCAGTGCCACGTGCCCATGTCGACGCTCGCCGCGGCGACTCGCACGAGCACCTGGTCGTCACCGATGGACGGCCGCGCCACATCGGTGAGCTCGAGCACTCGGTCGGGGTCGGTGCCGTAGCTGGCCTGCACGATCGCCTTCATCGTCGCCCGGCCGTCCGGGGTGGGGTGGGTGGTCGGGTCGTTCTGGGTGGTGGTCATCGTCGCTCCAACTCGTCACTTACGCTGTAAGTACCGTAGACTTACAACGTAAGCTCTGTCAAGAGCTGCCGACCGAGGAGGAGACCCCGTGGCCCCGCGTCGTGCCGCGACACCGGCACCCCGATCCCCGTTGAGCCGCGCCCAGGTCGTGCGAGCCGCCATCGACTTCGCCGATCGCCACGGCATCGACGCCCTCACCATGCGCAAGCTGGGCGAGGCCGTCGGTGTGGAAGCGATGTCGCTGTACAACCACGTCGCCAACAAGAGCGATCTCCTCGACGGCATGATCGACGTGCTCTTCGGCGAGATCGACCTGCCCGGGGACACCACCGGTTGGAAGCAGGCCATGTGCGTCCGCGCCACGTCGGCCCGCGCGGTCCTGTCTCGCCACCGGTGGGCGATCGGGCTCATGGAGTCGCGGACCTCGCCCGGACCAGCGAGCCTGCGGCACCACGACGTCGTGCTGGGCGTCCTGCGGCGCGGCGGCTTCTCCGTCGAGATGGCCGCCCACGCCTACTCGCTCATCGACAGCTACCTGTACGGGTTCGCCCTCCAGGAAGCCCGGCTGCCGTTCGAATCGGGCGCGCCGGTCGCCGAGCTCGCTCAGGAGATCCTCGCCAGTGCCCCCGTCGCCGAGTACCCGTATCTCACGGAGCTGACCGTCGAGCACGTGCTGCGGCCCGGGTACGACTACGGCAACGAGTTCGCGTTCGGTCTCCAGCTCATCCTCGACGGGCTCGAGCGACGGACGAGCGAGCGATGAGCTGACGACGGCGACCCGGACGCGGCTCCGCACGGCCGGCTGACCGGGCGCGCCACTACCGTCGGCGGACATGACGCCCGCGGCCGACCCACACCCGGGCGACCCACACCCGGGCGACAAGGCCGGCTGGCGGGCGTGGGCCGCGGCGCGGCGGGCCGACGGCCACCCGATCGATCACGCCGCGGTGGCGGCCGGGCTACGGGCGTTCCTCGTCGGGCTCGACGGGTGGGTGCTGACCTACCGGCCGATGGCGGGTGAGGTCGATCTCGACGTGCTGCTCGTCGACCACCGGTGTGCGGTCACGCGCACGCACGGGGGCGGTCGGTTGACCGTGCACCCGGCGGGCGGGCCCGTGGAACGCCACCGGTTCGGCTACCTCCAGCCGGTCGACGGAGCGCCCGAGGTGCCCCTCGGCGACATCGCCGCGGCCCTCGTGCCGGGTGTCGTGTTCGACCGGCACGGCGTGCGGGTGGGCCACGGGGCCGGCCACTACGACCGCCTGTTGCCCCGACTGCGCCCGGGGACCCCGCTGCTGGGGGTCACTCCGGAGGCACTGCTGGTGGCCGTGCGGCTGCCCTCGGAGGCCCACGACGTGCGAATGACCCACCTGGCGACGGAGCTAGGGGTCACATCCGCCGAATCCTGAGCGGATCGCACTCAGGTTTCTTCACCGCCGCGTTGCTGTTTCCGGCGCCGACGCCTATCTTGAGTGTCACCTACGCAGGATCGCATTTCAGGAGGCAACCCCCATGCCCAAGGCCGTCGGCATCGATCTCGGTACCACCAACTCCGTCGTCTCGTTCCTCGAGGCTGGCGACCCGGTGGTCATCCCCAACTCCGAAGGTGCCCGTACGACCCCTTCGGTCGTGGCGTTCTCGAAGACCGGCGAAGTCCTCGTCGGCGAGGTCGCCAAGCGTCAGGCCATCACCAACCCCGACCGCACGTTCCGGTCGATCAAGCGCCACATGGGCGAGGGCTGGAAGTCGCCCGACATCGACGGCAAGAAGTACACGCCGCAGGAGATCTCGGCACGCGTGCTCATGAAGCTGAAGCGTGACGCCGAGGCGTACCTGGGCGACACCGTCACCCAGGCCGTCATCACGGTGCCCGCCTACTTCGACGACGCCCAGCGCACCGCCACCAAGGAAGCGGGCCAGATCGCCGGCCTCGAGGTGCTCCGCATCATCAACGAGCCCACGGCCGCCGCGCTGGCGTACGGGCTCGACAAGGAAGGCGACGAGGACCACACCATCCTCGTGTTCGACCTCGGCGGCGGCACGTTCGACGTGTCGGTCCTCGAGATCGGCGATGGCGTGTTCGAGGTGAAGGCCACCAACGGTGACACCCACCTCGGCGGCGACGATTGGGACCAGCGGGTCATGGACTGGCTCGTGAACCAGTTCAAGTCGGCCCACGGCATCGACCTGGCCAACGACAAGATGGCCGTGCAGCGCCTGAAGGAAGCGGCCGAGAAGGCCAAGATCGAGCTGTCGCAGGTCCAGCAGACGCAGATCAACCTGCCGTTCATCACCGCCACTCCCGAGGGTCCGCTCCACCTCGACGAGACGCTGAGCCGCTCCAAGTTCCAGGAGATGACGGCCGACCTCATCGAGCGGTGCAAGATCCCGTTCGAGAACGCCATCAAGGACGCCGGCCTCACCAAGGGCGACATCAAGCACGTGATCATGGTGGGCGGCTCCACCCGCATGCCCGCCGTGCAGGATCTCGTCCAGGGCCTCACCGGCTCCGAGCCGCACAAGGGCGTGAACCCCGACGAGGTCGTGGCCGTCGGCGCCGCCATCCAGGCCGGCGTGCTGCGCGGCGACGTGAAGGACGTGCTGCTGCTCGACGTCACGCCGCTGTCGCTCGGCATCGAGACCAAGGGCGGCGTGATGACCAAGCTCATCGACCGCAACACCACCATCCCCACCCGCCGCAGCGAGGTCTTCACCACGGCCGAGGACATGCAGCCCTCGGTCGAGATCCACGTGCTGCAGGGCGAGCGCGAGATGGCGATGTACAACAAGACGCTCGGCAAGTTCCAGCTCGTCGACCTGCCGCCCGCCCCCCGTGGCGTGCCGCAGATCGAGGTCACGTTCGACATCGACGCCAACGGCATCGTGAGCGTGGCGGCGAAGGACAGGGCCACCAGCAAAGAGCAGTCGATCACCATCTCGGGCTCGTCCACGCTGAACCGCGACGACATCGCCAAGATGGTCAAGGAAGCCGAGGCCCACGCCGAGGAAGACCGCCAGCGCCGCGAAGAGGCCGAGATCCGCAACAACGCCGACACGCTCGTCTACCAGACCGAGAAGGTGCTGCGCGAGCAGGGCGACAAGGTGTCGGCCGACGAGAAGGCCGCCGTCGAGGCGCCCCTCGACGAGCTGCGCGAAGCGCTGAAGGGCAACGACAACGACGTCATCAAGTCGGCGACCGAGCGGCTCATGGCAGCGAGCCAGAGCTTCAGCCAGAAGCTCTACGAGGCGGCGGCGCGCGACGCCAACGCCGCGGGCACGTCGGCCTCGGGCCAGACCACCGATGGGCCGGCGGGCTCGGGCGACGACGACATCGTCGACGCCGAGATCGTCGACGAGAAGTGATCGGCAGGTCACGCTGATGGATGCCGAGATGGTGGACGCGGGCGACGAGTCGCCCGAGGTGTCGGACGCCGGGCTGATCGAAGCCGAGCACGCCACCGAGGTGGCGGCCGAGGTCGTCGAGCACGACATCGCGGCACTGGTCGCCGAGCGCGACCAGTACAAGGACATCGCGCTGCGCCTCCAAGCCGACTTCGAGAACTTCCGCAAGCGCGTGGCCACCCAGACCGAGTTCGAGGTCGACCGGGCCACCGGCAAGATCGCCGACGCGCTGCTGCCGGTGCTCGACGCCTGTGAGGCGGCGTTCACCCACGGCGTCGAAGGGGTCGAGCCGATCTGGTCGGCGCTCATCGGGGCCCTGCAGCGGCAGGGTCTCGAGGCGCTCGACCTGCAGGACAAGGTGTTCGACCCGACGGTGGCCGAGGCCGTCGTCCACGAGCCCGGCGACGGGCCCGACACGATGGTGGCCGAGACGCTGCGCACCGGGTACGTGTGGAAGGGCAAGGTCCTCCGGGCCGCCATGGTCAAGGTGAAGGGCTGACGCCCACGGACCACGAGAAGAACGAGAGGGAGGTGACCGTCTGATGGCTCCGCAACGGGAGTGGTTCGAGAAGGACTACTACAAGATCCTCGGGGTGGCTGAGACGGCCGTCCCCAAGGAGATCACCAAGGCGTACCGCAAGCTCGCCCGCGAGCTGCACCCCGACAAGAACCCCAACAACGCCGCGGCCGAGGAGCGCTTCAAGGAGGTCGCGTCGGCCTACGACGTGCTCGGCGACGAGGCCAAGCGCACCGAGTACGACGAGGTCCGCAAGCTCGGGCCCGGCGGTGGCATGTTCGGTGGCGGTGGCGCCCCCGGCGGTTTCGGCGGTGGCGGACCGGGCCCTGGCGGGTTCACGTTCACCACCGATGGGTTGGGCGACCTGCTCGGTGGCCTGTTCGGCCAGCGCGGCCGGCGGGGTCCGGGCGCGGGCGGCGTGCGCGGCGCCGGGCCGCAGCGCGGCGAGGACCTGGTGGCCACGCTGTCGCTCGACTTCGGCGACGCCGTGCACGGCATCACCACTGCGTTGCACCTCACGTCCGACGCCGCGTGCACCACGTGCTCGGGCAGCGGCGCGGCCCCCGGCACGTCGCCGCGGGTGTGCGGTGTCTGCCACGGCCGCGGCGTCACGGACGACAACCAGGGCATGTTCTCGCTCTCGTCGCCGTGCGGCGCCTGCGGTGGGCGTGGCGTCGTGATCGAGCATCCGTGCCCGACCTGCCGGGGCACCGGCATCGAGCGGCGGCCGCGCGAAGTGAAGGTGCGCATCCCCGCCGGCGTCGACGACGGCACCACCATCCGGCTGAAGGGGCGCGGCGGGCCGGGCAAGAACGGCGGTCCCGCCGGCGACCTGCTGGTCGAGTGCAAGGTCATGGCACACCGGCTCTTCGGCCGCGACGGGCACAACCTGACGCTCCGTCTTCCGGTCACGTTCGCCGAGGCCGCGCTGGGTGCCGAGGTCGACGTCCCCACGCTGGAAGGTGGCCGCGTGAAGCTGCGCCTGAAGGCCGGGACGCAACCGGGCAGCAAGCACCGGGTGAAGGGCAAGGGCGTCCTCACCGAGCGACACACCGGCGACCTGATCGTCACCGTCGACGTGACCGTACCCGCCCATCTGAACGACGAGGAGAAGGCCGCCGTGGAGGCCCTCTCGCGTGCCGCCACCGAGTCACCACGGGCGCACCTGGAGGTGTGACATGTCCGCCAGCCGCCGTTCCGCGACCCATGCGGTCTACGTCATCTCCGTCGCCGCCGAGCTGGCCGGGATGCACCCGCAGACCTTGCGCATCTACGAGCGCAAGGGCCTGGTCGACCCGGCCCGCACGGCGGGCGGCAACCGGCGCTACTCCGACGAGGACCTGAACCGCCTCCGTCGCATCGCCGAGCTCACCGAGCTGGGTCTCAACCTGGCCGGCGTGAAGATGGTGCTGGCCCTCGAGCACGAGAACGCCCGGCTCCGCACCGAGCTCGCGGCCACGCGTGACGAGGCCGCCCGCTCGATCGCCGACGCCGAGCGGCGCAACAAGCGCGAACTGGTGCCCCTGCACCAGGCCGTGGCGGTGTTCGGCCAGCTGCCGAGCATCTTCGACCGCGACGGTCGGTGACGGCTGCCCGCCGCGCCGCCCTGGTGGCGGCGCTGGTGGCCATAGCCGCGTGCTCGCCGAACGAGCGCGGCGCGTCGGTGGCGGTCGACTCGACGGCGGCGGTGACCGTGCCGCCCTCGACGACCACGGTGGCACCGACGACGGGCACCACACGCGCAGCGACGACGGTCGCCACGACGACGCCGGCCCCCGTGACCACGGTGGCGTCGACGACCACGACGGCGGCGGCCGCGGCGCCGGACGCGTGCGTGGCGGCGATGCCGCTGCGGCGGCGCATCGCGCTGCTCACGTGGCCGGGCGTGTTCGCCGCCCAGTGGCCGACCGCGGTGGACGTGATGACCGAGCACCAGGTGGGCGGCGTGGCGCTGATGACCGCCGCTGCCGACGTGGCCGACCGGCTGACCGAGCTGCGCGCCGCGGCGACGCACGATGTGATCGTGGCCACCGACGAGGAGGGCGGCGACGTGCAGCGCCTGCGGGCGTTCGGGGCACTGCCGTCGGCCGAGGCGATGGCGGCGACGCGCTCGCCCGACGAGGTGCGCCAACTGGTGGCCGAGCACGGCCGCGTCATCCGGGCCCTCGGCGTCGACATGGTGCTCGGCCCCGTGGTCGACGTGAACCCGGTGGGCGGCCGCAGCCCGTTGGGCGACCGGCTGTTCGGGGACGATCCGGCGGTGGTGACCGCCTACGGCCGCGCCACGCTGGACGGGTGGGCCGACGCCGGCCTGCTCGGCGTGCTGAAGCACTTCCCGGGCCACGGTTCGGCGTCGGCCGACACGCACCTGGCCGCCGCCACCACGCCGCCGCTCGACGCGCTGCGCCAGCGCGATCTGGTGCCCTACGCCGCGTTGGCGCCGCTCGGCCCGGCGGTGATGGTCGGGCACCTCACGGTGCCGGGCCTCACCGAGCCGGGACTGCCGGCGAGCCTGAGCCCGATGGCCATCACCGGCCTGCTGCGTGGCGAGCTCGGTTACGCCGACGCGCTGGTGCTGAGCGACGCGCTCGAGATGCGGGCCGTGGGCCGGGTGGCCACGGTGCCCGACGCCGCGGTCCTGGCGCTGGTGGCCGGCGCCGACGTGGTGCTGTACTCGGGTACCGCGCTGACCGGCGAGGTGATCGACGCCGTCGCCGCTGCGGTCGCCGACGGGCGCCTGCCCGAGGCCCGTGTCACCGAGTCGGCCACGCGCGTGGCCCGCCGGATGCCCGACCCGGGCCGCCTCTGCGGGCGCTAGCGCAGGTCGAGCACGAGCTCGATCTCGCCGTCGATCGTCTCGCCGGTGGGCACGAAGCCGAGCCGCTCGTAGAACGGGCGCGGCGTGTCGGGCGTATCGGCCACGGAGGTGAACAGGCGGGGCACGCCCTCGGCCCGCAGTCGCTCGGCCACGGCGCGCACGGCGGCGGCGCCGATGCCGCGGCGCTGGTGCATCCGGTCGACGAGGAGGCGCCACAGGTACTGGCCGTCGCGCCGGCCGTGGGTCTCGCTGACCATCACGAACGCGGTGCGCTCGCCGTCGGCCAGCACGCCGCGCAGCCACGGGACGGCGATGACGCCTTCGAACGTCTCGGGGAACAGCGCGTCGCGCCACGAGTGCGCCATGGGTGCGACGAGCCGCTCCTGCGAGTGATGGGTGCGCAGGCGGCCCCAGAGGTGGGCGTCGTCGGGGGTGATCGGCACCAGCTCGACCTGCGCCGGCCGTTGGCGGGGACGCTGCAGCCATGTGGCCCGGTCGGCGGCCGTCATGGCGTAACCCAGGGAGTCGACCCACGTGCCGTCGAAGTCGTAGGCGTCACGGGCCACCGCCTCGTACGTGAGGCCGATGGCCTCGAGCACGTGCATCGAGGGGACGTTGTCGACGGCGAGGCTGGCTTCGATGCGCTGCACGCCACGCTCGGCGATGAGATGGTCGGCCAGTGCGCCGGCCGCCTCCGCGGCATAGCCGTGACCGCGCGCGTGGGGCCGCAGGGTGTAGCCGATCTCGGCCACGCCGCCGCCCGGTCGTAGCTCGCAGCCGACGTCGCCCAGCAGCTCACCGTCGCGTTCGATGGCGAGCGGACACCACTCGCCCTCGACGGGGCCGTCGAGCATGGCGAGCTGAACGAAGCGGGCCGCAGTGGCGTCGCGCTCGGGTGGCACGAGGGAACCGAGCCATCGGCGCGTCTCGGGCTCCGAGTGGTAGGCGAGGTAGGGATCGAGGTCGTCGGGGCGGAACGCCCGCAGGAGGAGCCGCTCGGTCCGGATCATCGGGCGGGACGGTAGCCCTGGGAGCTCCGGAGCTCGCCGGGATTTCGCTTCCGCGAACCGTGGCCTGCCTCGGGCCGTCACACGTGGGCATGATGCTCGCTGCCGCTTCGCACGATTCGACGTTCCTCCGCTTCCTGCTGTGCCTCGCGCGGGTCGGCGTGGTGGCGAAGGTGGCCGGGCTGGCGGTGCGCCGGTTCGGGCAGCCGGCGGTGATCGGCGAGATCCTCGCCGGCATCGCGCTCGGCCCGAGCTTGCTGGGCCTGGTGTGGCCGGCGGGGCCGGCGACGCTGTTCCCCGCGGAGGTCGTTCCGCATTTGAAGACGGTGGCCGAGCTGGGCCTGGTGCTGTTCATGTTCTGCGTGGGCCTCGAGCTCGACCCGAAGGCGCTGCGGCGCAGCGGGCGGCAGGCCGGCGCCATCTCGCTCACGTCGATCGCCGTGCCGTTCGCGCTCGGCATCGGGGTGCTCGGCCCGGTGCTGTACGGCGCGCACGCCGCGGTCGGCGCCGAACGCGTGCGGTTCCTGCCGTTCGCGCTGTTCCTCGGCGTGTCGATGTGCGGCACGGCGTTCGCCGTGCTGGCCCGCGTGCTGGCCGAGCAGGACCTGCTGGGCACGCGCCTCGGCACGCTGCTGATGGCATCGGCGGCGATCGACGACGTGATCGCCTTCTCGCTGCTGGGATTGGTGGTGGCGGTGGCCTCGTCGTCGAGCCTGGGCGGCACGCTGATGGTGGTTCTTGAGCTCGCGGGTCTGGTCGCGGTCCTGTT
>JANPGL010000208.1:0-5584 GCA_031423915.1 Actinomycetes bacterium
CCGCCTGCTCGTCGTCCCTCGTGGCCGTGCACCTGGCCTGCCAGAGCCTGCGCAACCAGGAGTGCGGCCTGGCCATCGTGGCCGGGGTGAACGTCGTCCTGAACCCGTACGCCCACGTGCTGTTCTGCAAGGCACGGATGCTCGCCCCGGACGGGCGTTGCAAGACGTTCGACGCCGCCGCCGACGGGTACGTGCGATCGGAGGGGTGCGGCATGATCGTGCTGCGCCGCCTGTCCGACGCCCGCGCCGACGGCGACCGGGTGCTGGCGGTCATACGCGGCTCGGCCCTCAACCAGGACGGCCGCAGCGGCGGGCTCACCGCCCCGAGCGGGCCGGCGCAGGAGCGTGTCGTCGCTGACGCGCTCGCGACCGCCGGCGTCGATCCGCGCGACGTGGGGTACGTCGAGGCGCACGGCACCGGCACGCTGCTCGGCGACCCGATCGAGGTCGGGGCGCTCGGCGCGGTGCTGTGCGCCGGTCGCCCTCCCGAGCGGCCGCTGCTGCTCGGATCGGTCAAGACCAACATCGGCCACACCGAGGCCGCCGCCGGAGTGGCCGGCCTCATCAAGGCCGTGCTGATGCTCCAGCACGGCGAAATCCCCGCGCACCTCCACCTCCACGAGCTGAACCCCCACGTGGCGGCCGCCGGGCTGCCGCTCGAGGTGCCGACCGAAACGCGCCCGTGGCCCGCATCCCCGGGGGGCAGGATCGCCGGGGTCAGCTCGTTCGGGTTGAGCGGCACCAACGCCCACGTCGTCGTCGCCGAGGACGCGGCGTTCGCGCCCGCCGCCGCGCCCGCCGCCCCGCCGCGCCGGCCCGACGTGGTGACCGTGTCCGCGAAGAGTGAGGCCGGCCTGGCCGCCCTCGCCGAACGGTGGGCCGCAGCGTGGCCGGACGCGCCCGGCGTCGGCCTGGCGGCCGTTGCCGCGGCGGCCAACGTCACCCGCGCGCACCACCGCCACCGGATCGCGGTCGTCGCAGAGGACGTCGCCGACGTGGCGGCGCAGCTCGAGGCGTTCACCGCGGGCGCGGCCACGTGCGTGACCGCGGCGTCGTGCGGCGGCTCCGCCGCCGGTGGGACCACGTTCCTGTTCACCGGCCACGGCTCGCACCGGGCCGGCATGGGGCGTGACCTGTACGCCGACGAGCCGGCCTTCCGTGCGGCGATCGATCGCTGCGATGCGCTGCTGGTCGGCGAACTCGACCGACCGCTGACCGAGGTGCTTTTCGGCGACGGGTCGCTGCTCGACGACATCCGCTACGCCCAGCCCGCCTTGTTCGCCCTCCAGTACTCGCTGACGGAGCTGTGGGCGTCGTGGGGCGTCCGACCCGACGTGGTCGCCGGCCACAGCGCGGGCGAGTACGTCGCCGCGGTCGTGGCCGGCGTGCTCGACCTGGCGGACGGGCTGCGGATCGTCGCGGCGCGCGGGCGCCTCATGGCGGCGTTGCCCGACGAAGGCGAGATGGTGGCGTTGTTCGTGGACGAGGCCGCCGTGGCCGCGGCCCTGGCACCCCACGCCGCCGACGTGGGGATCGCCGCGGTCAACGGGCCGACCACGACGGTCGTGTCGGGCCGACCGGCGGCGGTGCGGGCCGTCGTCGACGCGCTGGGGCTCGCACCGGACGAGTACCGCCGCCTCGACATCCCGCTGGCCGCGCACTCGCCGCTCGTCGAGCCGATGCTCGCCGAGTTCGGCGCGGTCGTCGCCGCTGCCACGCTGCGCCCGCCGGCGATCGGTCTCGTCTCGGCCATGACGGGCGCGTTCGTCGTGGACGAGCCGACGACGGTGTCGTACTGGCAGCGCCACCTGCGCGAGCCGGTGCGTTTCGCCGCGGTGTTCGACACGTTGCGCGCCGCCGGCTGCTCGACGTTCGTCGAGATCGGCCCACACCCGACGCTGCTCGCGCTCGGCCGGCGGAACTGGCCCGACGCCGCAGCCACGTGGATCGCGTCGATGGAGCGCGATGTCGACGAGCGCACCGCGATCGCCACGGCGGTGGCGACGGCTCACGTCGGTGGGATCGCCGTCGACTGGGCGGCCTTCCACCGCCACGGGGTCGACGGCGTGGCGCTACCCGAGCGGCTGCGCCTGCCGGCGACGGCGTGGCAGCGGACACGATTCCCTCTCCCGACGGTCCGCAGCGCCGGCAGGCCGGCGTCGCCGCGCTGGCCGGCGGCGGTGGCGGCCGCCGCACTGCAGGCCGAGCAGGGACCGATCGATCTCGCCGTCGATGCGTATTCGGCACGATGGGCCGCGCTCGACCGGGTCGCCCACGCCGCGGTCGCCGCGGCGCTCGTCGAGCTCGGCGTCTTCGTGGGGGCTGACGAGTCCCGCAGGGTCGGCGACCTCGTCGAGGCCGGCCTCGTCGCCCCGACCCATGCGCACCTCGTCGGCCGCTGGCTGGACCACCTCGCCGGTCTCGGTCTGCTGCGGCGGGACGGCGACACGTTCACCGGGCGCCTCGACCACCGGCTCGCCGAGCTCGACCTGAGCGGCGCGCGGGCGGACGCGGCGGCATGCTGCACCGGGCTGGAGCCGTTGCTCGCCTACGTGGAACGCTGCACGGATCGGCTCGCGGCGATCGTCGGCGGTCGGGAGTCCGCACTCGACGCGCTCTTCCCCGGCGGCTCCTACGAGACGGTGGACTTCATCTACGGCGGCTGGGCGGTACCTCGCTACTTCAACGGCATCGTGCGGGCGGCGGTCGCCGGTGTGGCGGCGGCGACGTCGGACGCGCGGCACCCACTGCGGGTCCTGGAGGTGGGCGCCGGCACCGGTGGCACGACTGCGGCCGTGCTCCCGGCGCTGCCCGCCGATCGTGTCGCGTACACGTTCACCGACGTGTCGGACTTCTTCCTCGTGCGCGCCGCCGAGCGCTTCGCCGCGCACCGGTCGTGCCGCTACGCCCTGCTCGATCTCGAACGGACGCCGGTCGAGCAGGGCTTCGCACCCGGCTCGTTCGACGTCGTCGTGGCCGCCAACGTGCTGCACGCCACCCGCGATCTGGACGCGACGCTCGGCCATGTGCGCGACCTCCTCGCGCCGGGCGGGGTGCTCGTCGCCTACGAGGGCACGGAGCATCCCGCGTGGTTCGACGTCACGACCGGCCTGATCGAGGGCTGGCAGCGCTTCGCCGACGCCTGGCGCACCGATGTCCCGCTGCTGCGCCCCGAGACCTGGACGGAGGCGCTGGCCGCCAACGGGTTCGACGCCGCCGCCACGTTCCCCGCCGCGGGTGCGCCCACGGCGGGGCTCCTGCACCACGTGATCGTCGCCCGGGCCGCCGGGCCCGAGCGGGCGGCCGGCGGCACGCTCGATGTCGAGACGGCGGGACACGGGACGGGGCGCGCCGATGGCGGTCCGGCGCCGACCCCCGGATTCGACGCCGATGTCCTCGCCGCACTGGCCGACGCGTTGCCCGACGAGCGCCACGACGTCCTGGTCGACGCGGTCCGCGGTGCGGTGGCGCGGGTGCTGCGCGTCGCGGATCGGCGCTCGCTCCACCGCGACGGACCGCTGCTCGACCTCGGGTTCGACTCACTGATGGCCGTGGAGCTACGCAACTCGCTGACCACGGCGCTGGGGTTGGCGCGCCGGCTGCCGGCGACGCTCGTGTTCGACCATCCGACGATCGCCGCGATCGCCCGTCACCTCGACGGGCTGCTCCGCGAGGGGTCCGGCGCCGGTTCGGCGGTCGGTGCGGCGCCGGCGTCGTCGTCGGCCGTGTCGGCCGATCCCACCGATGGCGGGCTCGACGAGGCCGCCGTGGCCGAGATGTCCGACGACGAGGTCGAGGCGATGCTGCTGCGCCGGCTCGAGGGGATGGAGCCGTGAGGACGTGGAACCGATGAGCGACCCGCAGGCCGACCCGACGCCGTTGCGTCGCGCCCTCGTGGCGATCGACCGCCTCCAGGCCAAGGTCGACGCCGCGGAGCGAGCGCGTCACGCCCCGGTCGCCGTGGTCGGCATCGGGTGCCGGCTGCCCGGCGGCGTCGACGGCCCGGGCGCGTTCTGGGACCTGCTGCACGCTGGTCGCGACGCGGTGACCGAGGTGCCCGCCGACCGGTGGGACATCGACGCCTTCTACGACCCGGACCCCGACGCGCCCGGGAAGATCGCCACCCGCCACGGAGGCTTCGTGGACGACGTCCGCGGCTTCGACCCCCTGTTCTTCGGCATCGCCCCGCGCGAGGCGATGGCGATGGACCCGCAGCAGCGCCTGCTGCTCGAGGTGGTGTGGGAGGCGCTGGAGCACGCGGCGATCGCGCCCGATTCGCTGGCGGGCTCGCGCACCGGCGTGTTCGTGGGCATGACCGCCACCGACTACTCGTACGTCCAGTTCGACCTCGCCGGCTTGGCGGGCCTGGACCAGTACTACACGTCGGGCGTGGCCCACAGCGCGGCGTCGGGGCGCGTGTCGTACACGCTCGGCCTGAACGGGCCGAGCGTGTCGGTCGACACCGCGTGTTCGTCGTCGCTCGTCGCCGTGCACCTCGCCGTGCAGAGCCTGCGCGCCGGCGAGAGCACGATGGCGCTCGCCGGCGGGGTGAACCTGATGCTGTCGCCGCAGAACAGCGTCGTGCTCTCCCGGTTCCACATGATGGCGCCGGACGGCCGGTGCAAGGCGTTCGACGCGTCGGCCGACGGGTTCGTGCGCGGCGAGGGCTGCGGTGTGGTGGTGCTCAAGCTGCTGAGCGACGCGGTGGCCGCAGGCGACCGGGTGCTGGCCGTGATCCGCGGCTCGGCCGTGAACCAGGACGGAGCCAGCTCGGGGCTGACGGCGCCGAGCGGGCCCGCCCAGGAGGCCGTCGTGCGCGCCGCGGTGGCCGATGCCGGCGTGGCCCCGCACGAGGTCGGCTACGTCGAGGCCCACGGTACGGGCACCGCCCTCGGCGACCCGATCGAGGTGCAGGCGCTCGCCGCCGCGCTCGGCGACGGGCGCGCCGCCGCCGCGCCGGTGATGGTCGGGTCGGTGAAGACCAACATCGGTCACCTCGAGGGCGTGGCGGGCGTGGCCGGGCTGATCAAGGCCGTGCTCGTGCTCCAGCACGGCGAGATCCCGCCGCATCTCCACCTGCGCGAGCCCAATCCGTTCATCGACTGGGGATCGCTGCCCGTGGTGGTGCCCACGTCGGCGACGCCGTGGCCGGGGGTCGACGGGCGCCGGGTGGCGGGCGTGAGCGCCTTCGGCTTCTCCGGGACCAACGTGCACGTCGTGCTGGAGTCCGCTCCTGCGCCGCCCCAGGAACCGGCGGCTCCTGCGGTCGAACCCGCACCGGTCGACGCCGCCGCGGCACCGCTACCGCAGCTGGTGGGGGTCTCCGGCCGCGGACCCGGCGTGGCGCGCCAGGTGGCGTCGGCGCTGGCGGCCGCGCTCGACCCGACGTGGTCGTTGGCAGACGTCGCTCGGACGGCGAACGTCGGGCGCGCCCGCCTGTCGCACCGGGCGACGTTCGTGGCCGATTCGGTGGCGTCGCTGAGGGAGCGGCTGGAGCGCTACGCCTCGGGCGACTCGGCGGCCGCGGCCGCCGAGGGCGCGCCGGCCGGCACGGACCCACCGAAGGTCGCCTTCCTGTTCTCGG
>JANPGL010000209.1:0-18744 GCA_031423915.1 Actinomycetes bacterium
CCTGGCCGACGGGCATGGCGTGGTCGAACGGGCGCGACCACGCCTCGTCCGCCTCGTCACCGGGCAGCGGCCGGGTCCGGCCCCGTACCTCGCCGGCCTGGCGCACCACGGTGGCCGGGCTGCGTTCGATGCGTTGCTCACGCCGCGCCGGCACGACCGGGTTGGTGCCGCGCTTGGCGCCGTTGCCGTTTGCGTTGCCGTTCCCGCTGGCGCGCCCGCGTGGGGTGGCGCGGGAGGGACGATCGGCCGCCGGCATCCCACCGAGTCTAGGTCCGACGCCCGGCTCCCCCTCGGCACCTCACGGGGCCCAGGACCAGGTGGCACGAGCCGTGGCAACGGCCCGGCCGACCCGCACGACCACCACCACGCCGCCGTCCCGCCCCGATCGGGCGAACGACACCAGCGTGGCGCCGTTGGCGGCGGCGAGCCGGCGCGCCCCGGCCTCGCCGTCGGCCACCCCGCCGAGGGCGGCGGCATCGGCGGCGGTGCGGGCGCGCGCCGCGGTCACCGCACCTCGCCCCAGCGTGGCCAGGCCGACCAGCGCCAGCCCCGTGATGGCCACCGTGGCGGCCAGGAGCGGCACCGCCTGGCCGCGTTCGTCGATCGTCCGGTCACCGTGCACGGCGCCGCCTCCCTGTCGTTCGGTTGGGAGGCCGGCGCCGGGCCGGCGATCGGTGCGTCGCGTTCAGCCGTCGGTGGTGTCGGCGGCGTCGCTGCCGTCGTCGTCACCGGCCATGATGAGCGCCACCGAGGCGACCACCTGACCCGACTCGATGTTCATGACCTTCACGCCGGTGGCGTCGCGGCCCTGCTCCGAGATCTCACGGACCGCCATGCGGATGGTGACGCCGGCCGACGACACGGCGACGATGTCGTCGTCGGGCCCGACCATGAACGCCGCCACCACCTCGCCCTTCTTGCCGGTGAGCTTGATGCCGATGACGCCCTGCCCACCGCGAGCCTGGGCGTTGAAGCGCTCGAGCTGGGTCCGCTTGCCGTAGCCCGACTCGGTGACCATGAGGATCGACGTCTCGTCGCGAGCCACGTCGCACGACACGACCTCGTCGCCCGGCTTGAGCTTCATGCCGCGCACGCCGGCGGCGCTGCGTCCCATCGGCCGCACCTCGCCCTCGTTGAAGCGGATCGTGGTGCCCTTGCGCGACACCATGAACACGTCGTCGCTGCCGTCGGTGACGATGACCTTCACCAGCTCGTCGCCCGGCTTCAGACCGAGGGCGATGATGCCGTCGCGCCGCGACGAGTCGTACTCGTCGAACAGCGTCTTCTTCACCTGGCCCATCCGGGTGGCGAAGAAGAGGTGGCGCTCGACCGGGAACTCGCGGGTGTCGATGATGGCCTGCACGGTCTCGCCCGCCTGCAGCGGCAGCAGGTTGACGATGGGCATGCCCTTCGCCTGGCGCTCGCGCTCGGGGATCTCGTGGGCGCGCAGTCGGTACACCTTGCCCCGGTTGGAGAAGAACAGCAGGTAGGCGTGTGCCGTCGTGAAGACCACGTGGCTGACGAGGTCTTCGCTCTTCAGCTTCGCCCCCGACACGCCGCGGCCCCCGCGGCCCTGCGTCTTGAACGCCTGGGCCTCGACGGTCTTCACGTAGCCGGCGCGCGTCATCACGACGACGAGCTCCTTGTCGTCGAGGAGATCCTCGACCGACATCTCACCGACGTCGTGGGTGACCTTGGCGCGGCGCTCCTGCCCGAACTCCTCCTTGATGGCGGTGAGGTCGGCCTTGATGACGCCCCGCAGCTTCACCGGATCGGCCAGGATGGACTCGAGCTCGGCGATGTTGTCCGACACCGAGCCCATCTCCGTCTCGATGTCGATGCGGCTCAGGCGGGTGAGCTGACGCAGCTGCATGTCGAGGATGTCGACGGCCTGGATCTCGGAGAACTCGAACGGCGCCGTCATGAGCGCTTCCTTGGCGGCGCCGGCGTCCTCGCTCGAGCGGATCAGGGCGATGATGGCGTCGATGACGTTGAGTGCCTTGAGCCGGCCCTCGAGGATGTGGGCCCGCTTGCGTGCCTTCTCGAGGCGGAAGTTGCTGCGCCGCGTGATCACGTCGACCTGGTGCTCGACGTAGGCGTGCAGCACCTGGGCGATGTTCAGCGTGCGCGGCACCCCGTCGACCAGCGCCACCATGTTCACGGGGAAGCTGGTCTGCAGCTGGGTGAGCTTGAACAGGTTGTTGAGCACCACGTTCGGGTTGGCGTCGCGCTTGAGCGAGATCACGAAGCGCGTGCCGGTCTTCTGCGACGTCTCGTCGTTCACGTCGTCGATGCCCACGAGGTCGCCGGCGTCGACGAGCTCCTTGATGCGCAACGCCACCGCGTCGTGGCTCAGCTGGTACGGCATCTCGGTGACGACGATCTCGTAGCGGTCACCGCGCTTGCCCGCCTCGACGATCTCGGCCTTGGCCCGCATCTTCACGCTGCCGCGTCCCGTGCGGTACGCCTCCTGGATGCCGGCGCGCCCGAGGATGTAGCCGCCCGTGGGGAAGTCGGGGCCCTTCACGAACACCATGAGGTCGTCGGGTGTGGCCTCGGGATGGTCGATCACGTGGATCGTGGCGTCGATGATCTCGTTGAGGTTGTGCGGCGGGATGTTGGTGGCCATGCCCACGGCGATGCCCTGGCTGCCGTTGACGAGCAGGTTCGGGAACCGCGCCGGCAGCACCGTGGGCTCACGGTTCTTGCCGTCGTAGTTGTCCTGCATCTCGACCGTGTCCTCGTCGATGTCGGCGAGGAGCTGCATGGCGATGGGGGCGAGCCGGCACTCGGTGTAGCGCGGGGCGGCGGCGCCCATGTCGACCGAGCCGTAGTTGCCGTGGAAGTCGATGAGCGGATGGCGAAGCGAGAAGGGCTGGGCCATGCGCACGAGGGCGTCGTAGATGGCCGAGTCGCCGTGCGGGTGGAAGTTGCCCATCGTGTGGCCGGTGACGCGGGCGCACTTCTCGAACGGGCGGTCGGGGCGGAAGCCCTGCTCGTGCAAGTCCCAGATGATGCGGCGGTGCACGGGCTTCAGCCCGTCGCGCACGTCGGGCAGCGCGCGCGACACGATGACCGACATGGCGTACTCGAGGAACGAGCGCTCCATCTCGTCCTGGATCTGGATGGCGCCCGGATCCTCACCCTCGTCGCCGACGTCGGCCGTGGTGGGATCCTGCGGGGGAAGGTCACTCATGATGTTGTTCGCTACCTAACGATCAGATGTCCAGGAAGCGCACGTCTTTGGCGTTGCGCTGGATGAAGTGCTTGCGCTGCTCGACGTCGTCGCCCATCAGCTGGCTGACGATGTCGTCGGCCAGCGCGGCCTCTTCCACGGTGATCTGCAGCAGGGTGCGCCGCGGCGGGTCCATGGTGGTGTCGCGCAACTCGTCGGCATCCATCTCGCCGAGGCCCTTCAGTCGACCGAAGTCCTTCTTGTGGTTGGGGCGGTCCTCCAGGAACTTGGCCTTGGCCATGTCGTCCTTGAGGTACACCTTCTCCTTGCCCACCAGCGTCGAGTACAGCGGCGGCTGGGCGATGTACACGTACCCCGCTTCGACGAGCGGCTTCATCTGGCGGAAGAACATGGTGAGCAGCAGCGTGCGGATGTGGCTGCCGTCGACATCGGCGTCCGCCATGATGATGACCTTGTGGTAGCGGACCTTGGTGACGTCGAACTCCTCTCCCACGCCGCCGCCGATGGCCGAGATGAGCGCCTGGATCTCGGTGTTCTTCAGCATCTTGTCGACGCGGGCGCGCTCGACGTTCAGGATCTTGCCGCGGATGGGCAGGATGGCCTGGGTGCGCGGGTCGCGCGCCGCCACCGCGGTGCCACCGGCGGAGTCGCCCTCGACGATGAACAGCTCGGCCTCGTCGGGGTTGCGCGTCGAGCAGTCCTTGAGCTTGTCGGGCATGCCGGCACCCGACAGCGACGACTTGCGGCGCACGGCCTCCCGCGCGCTCTTGGCGGCGAGGCGGGCCTTCGATGCCTCGATGGCCTTCTTGATGACGCGGCTCGCCTCGGCCGGGTTCTCCTCGAGCCACTCGGCCAACTTGGCGTTCGTCGCCTTCTGCACGAACGAGCGCATGGGCACGTTGCCGAGCTTGGCCTTCGTCTGCCCCTCGAACTGGGGGTCGCGCAGCTTCACCGCCACGATGGCCGTGAGGCCTTCGCGGATGTCCTCGCCCGAGAGGTTGTCGTCCTTCTCCTTCAACAGGTTCCGGTCGCGTGCGTACTTGTTCATCACCGAGGTGAGGGCGGTCTTGAAGCCCTCGATGTGCATGCCGCCCTCGGTGGTAGATGCCGTTGGCGTAGCCGTGGATGCCCTCGTAGTAGCCCGTGTTCCACTGGAGCGCGATGTCGAGCGTCATGCCCTCGGGGTCGTCGTCCTCGTAGTGGCACACCTTCAGGAACAGCGCGTCCTTCGAGGCGTTCAGGTGCGTCACGTAGTCGACGATGCCGCCGGCGTACAGGTACGTGACCTCCTGCTCCTTGCCCGGGCGCTGGTCGACGAACACGATCTCGAGGCCGCGGTTCAGGAAGGCCATGGTCTGCAGGCGTTCGAGCACGGTGCGGGCCACGAACTCGGTGCCCTCGGCCATGAAGATGGTCGGGTCCGGCCAGAACGAGATGGTGGTGCCGGTGGCACGACCGTCGGCGGGCGTGACACCGACCGGCTCGAGCAAGCCCTGCGGCTTGCCACCCTTGGCGTACTCCTGCCGGTACCGCTGGCCGTTCTTGTCGATCTCGACGACGAGCCGCTCGGACAGCGCGTTGACCACCGAGACACCGACGCCGTGCAGGCCGCCCGACACCTTGTAGCCCTCGCCGCCGCCGAACTTGCCGCCCGCACCGAGGATGGTGAGCACGACCTCGGCCGCGCTCTTCCCCTTGTGCTGGCCGGTGGGGTACGGATCGACCGGGATGCCACGGCCGTTGTCGTCGACCGCGCAGCCGCCGTCGGGGAGCAGCGTGATGCCGATGCGGTCGCAGAACCCGGCCATGGCTTCGTCGACCGAGTTGTCGACGACCTCCCAGATGAGGTGGTGCAGGCCGCTGAGACCGGTGGACCCGATGTACATGCCCGGCCGCTTGCGCACGTGGAGGAGGTTCTCGAGAACCTCGATGTCCTTCGCGCCGTAGTCGGCGGAGCCGGTCGTACCGGAGGTCATGTCCTTCTCTGCTGCCAACGCGCGTCCCTTCTGGGCAGGGGGTGGTCGGGGGAGGCCGCGCCTGTCGGGGCGCGACGCGCAAGGTCCCTCAAAAGGCCAGGTCAGCGGCCCGATCCGACGCTGTGTCAGTCTACCAGCGCGACGTCATGTTTTTCGGCTTCCCCGACCCTTTCTGACGCCCCGCACGCGCACGTCCAGGCTGGTCAGCGGGGCGGGTGCCACGAGGGGTCGCACCCGATCGAGCAGGTCCCGTTCCAGGAACTGCAGCTGCGTCGCCCAGGCGGGCTCGTCGACCTCGACGACCAGGCGCCCGCCGTCCAGCACGACGGGTCGCACGTGCGCCGCCACCTGGTCGCCGACGGCCTCCGTCCAGCCACGGAAAAGCCCGCCGAGCGAGCCCGCCGCCACCCCGCCACCGCGCCCGCCGGGCCGCTCGGGGGCCTCGGGCTTCAAGCTCGACACCACCCCGGTCAACGCCTCCCGCAACCGGTGCACGCCGGGCTCGAACGGCTCGTCGGGCGGGCGCGGGCGGGTCACGGCTCCAGCTTCCCATCCACCACGCGCAGGATCCGCTCGGGTTCGATGCCCACCGGCAGCACCCCCGCCGTCGTCAGGAGCGCCTGGCCCCCCGGCAACGAGCGGACGAGTGCCGCCGACCGAGCGAGGTCGAGCTCGGAGAACACGTCGTCGAGGAGCAGCACCGGGGGGCTCCCCACCCGCTCGCCGACCACGCGGTGAGCGGCCAGGCGCAACGTCAGCGCCAGGCACCGTTGCTCGCCCTGCGACGCGTGCGTGCGGGCCGGCAGGCCGTCGAGCACCACCTCGAGCTCGTCACGGTGCGGGCCCACCGTCGACACGGCGCGGCGCACGTCGTCGGTGCGGGCGGCCGCCAGTGCGTCGGCCAGGCCCACGGTGCGCCACGGCGCGGCGTAGGCCAAGGTGACCGGCGCGTCGGACGACGCCAGGTCGGCGTAGGCGTCGGCCACCACCGGACCGAGCGTGGCGATCAACTGCTCGCGCGCCGCGGCCAGCTTCTCCCCCAGCGCGGCCAGCTTGGCGTCCCACACGTCGAGCGTGAACCCGACCTCGGCCGTGAGCCGCCCGCCGGCCTGCTTGAGGAGCGCGCCACGTTGGCGCAGCACCCGATCGAGATCGGTGCGCAGCGAGTCGACGCGCGGATCGAGTGCCACGAGCGTGTCGTCGAGGAAGCGCCGGCGTTCGGCCGGCCCACCTTTGAGCAGCACCAGGTCGTCGGGCGAGAAGATGCTGACGCGCAGCACGCCCAGCAGGTCGCGCGCCCGGGCCAGCCGCTGCCGGTTCACCTGCACGCGTCCGCGTCCCGAGCGCGGGATCTCGGCCTCGACGAGCAGTTCGCGCCCGTCCGAGTGGCGCACCTCGGCACGCACGACCGCACGGTCCGCGCCCGATCGCACCAGCGCGTCGTTGGGCGCACCGCGGAAGCTCTCGAGCGTGGCCAGGTAGGCCAGCGACTCGACGAGGTTCGTCTTGCCCTGCCCGTTCTGCCCGACCACGACGGTGAGCCCGTCGGCCAACGACAGGTCGGTGGCGGCGTAGTTGCGGTAGTCCTGCAGCCAGAGACGCCCGACGCGCACGCGCTACGGCACCCGCACCGGCATGAGCAGGTACAGGTAGTCGACGGCGTCCGACGGGCGCACCACGGCCGGCTTCAGCGCGTCGAGCGTGTCGATGGCGATGTCGTCGCCCGACACGGCCTCGACACCCTGCGCCAGGTAGTCCGGGTTGAACGCCACGGTCATCTCGCCGCCGGTGTACGTGGCGTCGAGCGTCTCGGACGCCTGGCCGATGTCCTGCGTCACGGCCGACAACGACAGCCCGTCGGCCGACAT
The DNA here is from genome assembly GCA_031423915.1 of Actinomycetes bacterium. Taxonomy (GTDB): domain Bacteria; phylum Actinomycetota; class Acidimicrobiia; order Acidimicrobiales; family Ilumatobacteraceae; genus JANMAT01. The sequence goes on from JANPGL010000209.1 coordinate 7,041, forward strand.
CTTCAGCCGGATCGGCGTGGCGTCGCGGGCGAGGAGCTTCACGCGGCGGATGGCGTCGAGCAGGCTCTCGCGGTTCACCACGAGGCGGTTCGGGTGCGACGCCGGGATCAGCTGGCGGTAGTTCGGGAACTCGCCCTCGATGAGCCGCGTCGTCAGTCGCGACGTGCCGGTCTCGAACGTGGCATCGCGCTCGCCGAGGCGCAGCGTGATGTCGCCCGACGCCGGCAGCATGCGGGCCAACTCGTTGAGCGCCCGCGACGGCACGAGCACCTTCTGGTCGGCGGCCAGGGCCGAGACGCCCACGAGGTCGCGCACGGCCAGGCGGTACGAGTCGGTGGCGACGAGGCGCAGGCCTTCGGTCTCGGCGGCGAGGAGCACGCCGGTGAGGATCGGGCGGCTCTCGTCGGACGACGCGGCGCGCACGACCTGCTTGAGGGCTTCCGCGAACGCGGCGGACGGCAGCGTGACGGCGTTGGCCGGAGGTGCGGGCAGCTTCGGGTAGTCGTCGGCGCCGAGCGGTCGCACGCTGAACGCCGAGCGGCCGGCCGTGATGCGCACTTCGTCGGGGCCCGAGGCGACGACCTCGACGGCCCCACCCTCGAGCGAGCGCACGATGTCGGCGGTGAGCCGCGCCGGCAGGACGACCGTGCCGTCCTCGTCGCCGGCGACGTCGAGGGTGGTCTGGATCGTCAGCTCGAGATCGGTGCCGGTGACCGACAGCCGGTCGCCGGTCAGCACGACCTGCACGCCCGACAGCACGGGCAGCGCACCCGTGCGACCAGTGGCCGCGCGCCCGGCGGCGCTGAGCGCCTCGGCAAGGACGTCACGCTCGCAACGGAACTTCACGCCGGATTTCCTTCACAGTGGATGAGAGATGAACGGGTAATAGAGGTAATAGGTCCTGTGGATTGGGGACGACGGCCCGTCGCGCCTGGTGAACGCCACGATGCGTCACCCACAGGCATCCACAGCCTTGCACAGGCAACGGCCGGCACAGCGGTTCGCGAGCGGTTCGCGGCTCCGTCGTCCACCATGGTCCCCAGGCCGCGCACAGGCTCGTCCCCTGCGCGCGCACATCTCGCACGGGTGTCATTCGCGACGCGTCTCACGGCTGGCTCTTGATGCGTTGGATGAGCTCGGTCACCTGGTCGTAGACCTGCTGGCGTTCGGACATCATCCGTTGGACCTTGTCGACGGCGTGGATGACGGTCGTGTGGTCCCGGCCGCCGAACTCGCGGGCGATGGCGGGGAAGGAGAGGTCGGTGAGCTCGCGGAAGACGTACATGCCGATCTGGCGGGCCTGCACGAGGGGTCGCTGGCGGCTCTTGCCCTTCAACTGGTCGATGGGGATCTCGAAGTAGGCCGAGATCTTCTCGAGCATGTAGTTGGGGGTGAGCGCCCGATGCTGGTTGCTCCCGCCGAGCAGGTCACCGATGAGCTTCTTGGCCAGCTCGACGGAGATGGGGATGCGGTTCAGGCTGGCGAAGGCCGAGACCCGGATGAGGGCACCCTCGAGCTCGCGGATGTTGTTGACCACGTTCGACGCGATGAACTCGAGGACCTCGGAGGGCACCGGGGTGGCATCGCGCTCGGCCTTGTTCCGGAGGATGGCCTGGCGTGTCTCGTGGTCGGGCGGCTGGATGTCGGTGATGAGCCCCCTGCGGAAGCGGCCGCGGAGCCGGTCCTCCAGCGTGGGGATGGCGTCGGGCATGCGGTCCGACGAGATGACGATCTGCTTGTTGGCCCCGTGCAGGGCGTTGAACGTGTGGAAGAACTCCTCCTGGAGCCCTTCCTTGCCTTCCATGAACTGGATGTCGTCGACCAGGAGGACGTCGACGTCGCGGTAGCGACGTTTGAACGAGGTGGTCGAGTTGGTGCGGATGGCGTCGACGTACTCGTTCAGGAAGGTCTCGGTCGAGACGTAGCGCACCTGGTAATGGGCGTAGTTCTGGTGGACGTAGTGGCCGATGGCGTGGAGCAGGTGGGTCTTGCCCAGACCGGCATGCCCGTAGATGAACAGCGGGTTGTACGAGCGGGCGGGCACCTCGGCCACCCGCTGGGCGGCGGCGAGCGCGAACTGGTTCGACGCTCCCTTCACGAACGAGTCGAACTGGTAGTTCGGGTTCAGGCCGTCGAGCAGGCGGGGCGGTTCGGGGGCCCGAACGGGAGCACCATGGGTCGGGAAGATCTCGTCGGGCTCGGGCTCGACCGGTTCCGATCGAGCCTCGACCAGCACCTGGATGTGCCCGGCGCCCACTTCGGTGAGGGCGTCGCGGACGAGGGGCAGGTAGCGGGACTCGATCCGTTCGCGCACGACGCTGGAGGGAACGACCAGCGTGAGCAGGTTGTCGCCGATCTCCTCGACCCGGAGGTCCTGGAACGTGGAGCTCCACACCGCCTCGGACACCTGGGCCCGGAGCCAGAGCGAGGCCTCTGTCCACAGCTTCTCAAGCTCGTTCACCAGCGACTCCGTCATGGTCCGTCTCGTGCGTCCACAGCGCGGTCCACATCCTGTGGACAACGTCGGGGAATGGCTCCGACGGCACTCCGCCCCGGGGTGGGAGACCGTAGCAGGTCGCTCCGCGTGCTCCGTCCAGTCGTCCACAGGGCTGAGCAGGTACTACGGGTGTAATTCGACCGCCCGTAGTTGCCCCCCGAGGCCGGCGCGCCTAGCCTTGCTCGGTCCGGCGCCCGAGCGCCGACATCGTCGTGGACCAGAGGCTCCCCGAGCCCGGCCAGGAGGCAGTAGTGTCGAAGCGCACATTCCAACCGAGCATCAAGCGTCGGGCCCGCAAGCACGGGTTCCGGGCCCGCATGGCCACGGCCGGCGGCCGCGCCGTGCTGAAGTCCCGTCGGGCCAAGGGCCGCCTGCGCCTGTCGGCGTGATCTGGCGGCTGGGCGACCGGAACGACTTCCACCGCCTCCAGCAGCACGGACAACGTGCCCGCAACGGCTCGCTGTGGATGACGTGGGTGACGGATGTCACCGCAACACCGCCCCGGGTCGGTTTCGCCGTGGGGCGGTCGGTCGGTCGCGCCGTCACTCGCAACCACATCCGGCGTCGCCTGCGCAGCATCATGCGGGACCTCTCGTCCGAGCAGCGGTTGCCGGCCGGGTACTACCTGATCGGTGCCCGTCCCGGCGCCGATCGGGTGGCGTTCGCCGACCTGGCCGCGTCGGTTCACCGCATGGTCGGCGCCGTGACCCCCGCGGCGGTGTCCGCATGAGCGTGGCCAGCCGTCCCGCCGAAGCGCTCGTGCGCGGGTACCAGGTGCTCGTGGCCGGTCGACCGTCGCCCTGCCGGTACACGCCCAGCTGCTCGACCTACGCCCTCGATTCGCTGCGCCGCCACGGCCTCGTACGGGGCCTGTACCTGGCGGCCCGACGCATCGGTCGCTGCCACCCGTGGGGCGACCACGGCCACGACCCCGTTCCCGAGACGTTCTCGGTTCGCCGACACCCACTCCGCCGAAGGACCCCCGCATGATCGCCGGCATCTTCGACCCGATCTACCAGGTCACGACCGCCATCCTGGCGGCCTGCTACCAGGTCACCAAGAGCTACTCGCTCTCGATCGCCCTGCTCACGCTGGTGATCATGGTCCTGGTGCTGCCGCTCACCCTGAAGAGCACGAAGTCGATGCTCGAGATGCAGCAGCTGCAGCCCGAGATCAAGAAGCTCCAGCAGCAGTATCCGGACATGCAGCAGCGCAACGAAGCGATGATGGCGCTCTACAAGGAGCACAGCGTCAGCCCGCTCGGCGGCTGCCTGCCGATGCTGCTGCCGATGCCGCTGTTCATCGTGATGTGGCGGGTGATCCGCGGTCTCACGCGCGCCTGCACCGACAAGCTGATCGCCGACAAGCCGGCGTTCGCCGGGAAGGTTGCCGGCACCTTCTGCCCCGACCACCTGGGCACGTCCACGAAGATCTTCCAGGATCTCGTAGGACGTACGAAGATGATGTCCCTGGGCTTCGACCTCTCGAAGCCCGCGGTCCAGTCGATCAGGGACAACATCCTGCGAGGACTGCCGTACGTGGCGCTGGTCCTCCTCGTCACCGGCAGCAGCTACTACCAGCAGCGCCAAGTGACCATCCGCAACAAGAACCAGCCCGCCAACCCCCAGCAGCAGATGCTCCTCAAGCTGTTTCCCCTGCTGGCGGGCGGTACGGCGCTGTTCTTCCCCGCCGGTCTCAGCATCTACTGGCTCACGCAGAACGTCTTCCGCATCGGGCAGAACTCGTACATCACCCGTCGCTTCTACCGCGAGGGCGGGTTGGGCCACAAGGCTCAGGTGGCCGCCGCGGCGGCGCGGGAACTGGCCGACGCCAAGAAGGGCGACAAGGCCGACAAGGCCGCCCCGAAGGGGTTCCGGGCCGCGGCCAAGGAGCTCGCCGAGAGCAACGCCAGTGCCAAGGCCGCCCGTACGGCCAAGCCGGGCGCATCGTCCAAGAAGCCGACGCCGCCGGTGAAGCCGGCCGCGAAGCCGACGCCGCCGAAACCGGCGGCCAAGAGCACCGAGGTAGCGGGATCGAACGGCGCCAAGCCGGGCAGCTCGCGCCCCAGCCCTCAGCGACCGCGGCCCAGCCGGCCCGCGCCGCGTCCGAAGCCCGACCAGAAGTAGAGGAACCGAAGCATGGAATGGGTGGTCACCACCGGAAAGACACTGGCCGAGGCGCAAGACCTCGCCCTCGACCAGTTGGGCGTCGACGAGTCCGACGCCGAGTTCGAAGTCCTCGAGGAGCCGAAGCCGGGACTGTTCGGCCGCATGCGCGGCGAGGCCAAGGTGCGGGCGCGGGTGCGGCCCACCGCGGCCCGGCCGAAGGTCGAGCGACGCAAGCGACGTGGCAAGGACGATGCGGCGGCCGAGCCCGCCGGGCCGGCCGGAACCGGAGCCGAGGAAGACAAGCCCAAGCCGGCACGGGCGCCGCGTGCGCCCCGTGCCGCCAAGGTCACGGCCGCCACTGACGGCGCCGCCGCGAGCAACGGGAACGCTGCGGTCGCACCCAAGCGCACCGCTCGAAAGGAAGCAGCCATGACCGACGACAGCGAGCGCAGCGAGCGTCCCACGCTGAACGACGAGAACCTTCCGAGCGTGCAGGAGGCGGCCACCGAGTTCCTCGACGGCCTCCTCGGTGCCTTCGGCCTGACGGGCACCGTGTCCGTCGTGGAGGTCGAGGGCGAGGACGACCTGGAGGCCCGCATCGACGGCGCCGACCTGGGCGTGCTCATCGGACCGGGCGGGCAGACGCTGCAGGCCATGCAGGAGCTCACGCGACTCGCCGTGCAGCAGCGCCGCGGCGGAGCCCGCGGCGGCTGGCTCCGGGTCGACGTGTCTGGCTACCGGGTGAAGCGTCGCGAGGCGCTCGAGCGCTTCACGGCCCAGGTCGTCGAGCAGGTGCTGTCGGCGGGTACCGCCAAGGCCCTGGAGCCGATGAGCGCCGCCGACCGCAAGGTCGTGCACGACGCGGCCACCCGCCTCGGCGGCGTGGCGACCAGCTCGGAGGGCGAGGAGCCCCGCCGACGCGTGGTGATCCGGCCTGCCTGAGGTCGGGGATGCTCCGCTGCTCGCCGCGATGGCGGAGCAGAAGCGGTTGGGCATCCTGGGTGTGGAGCCCGCCGAGGCGGTGGCGCACAGCCGCCGCTACGGCGGATCGCTCCCCCAGGGTGCCCGGGTTATCGATCTCGGCTCGGGGGCCGGGATCCCTGGGTTGGTGCTGGGCTGGGACCGCTCCGACCTGATGGTGACGCTCCTCGACGTCCGCCAGAAGCGCGCCGATCAGCTTGAGCGCCTGGTTCGGCGTCTGGGCCTGCGGGATCGGGTGCGCGTCGTGTGCGGACGGGTCGAGACCTTCGGCGCGGCACAGGCCGGGCGGTTCGACGCCGTGGTGGCCCGGAAGTTCGGCCCGCCAGCGTCGGTGTTGAACGCGGCCGACGCGCTGTTGGCGCCAGAAGGTGTCGTCGTCGTGAGCGCGGCGCCGGACGACCGCTGGGACGAGTTGCCGGCCGGCTGGCGTCGGAACGACGCACCCGACGGCCTCGTCGTGGTCCGCCGGATCCGCACCTAGAACCGCCCGTCACTGCGATCAGTCGTCGAGCGGGGTGAGTTTGTAGCGCTCGCACATCGTTCGGAACCGATCGGCGGCGTGGCCGTCGATCCGGATCAGGTGGGGTGCGAGCACGGGAACCAGCTCCTGGAGGGCCGCACCACGGACCATCCACTGGAAGTAGGCCCGGTCGCCGTGGCGGTAGGGACCGTAGAGCTTGCTGCCCGGCACCATGCGGACAAGGTTCTCGAACAGCCGCTCGTGCCGAATGTGCATGCGGAGGGTGACCTGCGGCTGCCGCCCGTCGCCGCCGAAGCTCCCCTCCCCCACCAGGACGCCGACGAGGATGCCGAGGTCCAAGGGGTCGAGGTCGAGGGGCATGCAGGGCACTCTACCAGGGTGGTTTCACGGGGATCATGACGGTGAAACACAGGGTGACTGTTTCACCGTCAAGATTCACGTGGAACGTGAGGGTGCTTGCGCGCGTCCATCTGGTGCGGAAGGATGGACAGACGCACGCGAGCCCGGGACCACCACCGGACCGTGCCTGGGAGGACGAGGGCCGCTTGGCCCCGCCCACACCCCTCAGGAGGGGATGTCTCGTGACCACCTTCGACGACGGTGATGTCGTCATACCGCCTGGTCCGGAGCAGGAGGCGGTGTCATCGACGCCCGCCGGTCCCGAACCGACGGCCGCAGCCGACCAGCTGATCCCGGCCCCAAACGGCGAAACCGAACCCGCCGGGGCTCCGATGCACGCCGGCACGGGTGCCTCACGTCATCCACTCCCCCGTGTGTTGGCCGTGGCCAACCAGAAGGGAGGCGTCGGAAAGACGACCACTGCCGTCAACCTCGGGGCCTGCCTCGCTGAACTCGGGTACCGCACCCTGGTGATCGATCTCGACCCCCAGGGCAACGCCAGCACCGGTCTCGGCATCGACACCAGGAGCCTGGCATCGTCGATGTACGACGTGCTCCTCCGAGACGTGCAGCTCGAGGACACCATCGAGCCGGCCAGCATCAAGAACCTCTTCGTCGCCCCGGCCAACCTGCAGTTGGCCGGGGCCGAGATCGAGCTGGTGTCGGGCTTCAGCCGGGAGATGCGCCTCAAGCGGGCCATCGAGAGCGTGGTCGACGGATACGACTTCATCCTCATCGACTGTCCGCCCTCGCTGGGTCTGCTCACCGTGAACGCCATGGCCGCAGCCGGCGAGGTCCTCGTGCCGATCCAGTGCGAGTACTACGCGCTCGAGGGTCTGGGCCAGTTGCTCCACAACGTGGATCTCGTCCGCAAGGGACTCAACCCGACCCTGGAGGTCAGCACCATCGTGCTCGTCATGTACGACGGCCGGACGAAGTTGGCCGACCAGGTGGTCAACGAGGTGCGTCAGCACTTCGGCGACCGGGTGTGCCGGATGATCGTCCCCCGCAACGTCCGCCTGTCGGAGGCGCCGTCGTTCGGCCAACCGATCATCGCGTTCGATCCGGGTTCTCGCGGCGCCGTGGCGTATCGCGAGCTGGCCAAGGAGGTGAGTGGTGGCGCGCCGAAGCGGGCTCGGTAGGGGATTGGAGGCGCTCATCCCGGCGTCGATGGGCGGCGAACCGGGGGAGTCCGGCGGCGACGGTCCCTACCTCGACGAGGTGCCGATCGGGGCGATCGAGCCCAATCCCCACCAGCCGCGCAAGCACTTCGACGAGGAGTCGCTCGCCGATCTGGCGGCGTCGATCCGCGAGATCGGGGTGCTGCAGCCGATCCTCATCCGGCCGATCGAGCCCGGCAAGTACTACCTGATCGCCGGCGAGCGCCGCTGGCGGGCCGCCCGCCGTGCAGGCCTGGCCACCATCCCGGCGATCGTTCGGGCCACCGACGAACTGGCCTCCATGGAACAGGCGCTCGTCGAGAACCTGCACCGGCAGGATCTGTCACCGCTCGAGGAGGCGTCTGCGTATCAGCAACTCCTGGAGGATTTCGGACTGACCCACGAGCAGGTGGCGATCCGGGTCGGCAAGAGCCGCGCCGCGGTGTCGAACACGCTCCGCCTGCTCCAGCTCCCTCCGCCGGTGCAACATCTGCTGGCCGATGGCCGCCTGTCGGCCGGACATGCCCGCGCGTTGCTCGGCACGCCCGACCGGAGTCGCCAGGAAGCGCTCGCGCAGAGAGCGGTCGACGAGGGGCTCTCCGTGCGAGCGCTGGAGGACCTCGTACGGGGCGGCGGCACGGCTCCGGCACCGTCTGAACCGGCGGCCACACCCGAGGAGCACGCCGGCCCGACGCCCGGCATCCCCGCGCCACCTCCCCTGCGACCGCCCGGCCTCCTCGAGCTGGAGGAGCTCCTCTCGGAGTACCTGCACACGCGGGTTCGGGTCTCGATGGGCGGTCTGCGCGGCAAGATGGTCATCGAGTTCGCCGACCTCGAGGACCTCGAGCGCATCTACCGACGGATGACCGAACCCGACGCCGTGTGAATAAGCCAGCGCTAGTGCCAACAGCGGGCTAGGGCTTTGCCAAACCCTCAACCTCAAGGCGCCAGGTCAACTGCACCTTCCCACACAGGGTGTGCGCAAGGCTGTGGATAAGCCTCAGGACGACGTGTCCGACGGCCGCTCGATCCAGGCGCGCACCGCCTTGCCCAGGGCGTCGGCCACGTCAGCGGCCCGCTGCGCCACCTCTTCGATCGGCCCGAGCTCGCAGTAGACGGCCGGCATGCGCGTCTCCCGCAGGACGGGGAGCCGCATCCCCCGGGGCGCCACACCCGGGAAGCCGATGACGAACAGGCGTTCGCTCACCAGGTGCGCCAGCCGGCGGCCACCGACCGATTCGAAGCCGGGCACCTGGTAGTACGAGATGTGGCAGGCCTCGGCAGCACCGATGCCCAGGTACACGTCGGCACCGAAGCGGTTGGCCGAGGCCGCCTGGGCGGAACCGTCGTCGGCATCGAGCTCGGCGACCGAGGCACCAGCCGACCTCAACTGACGGCTGAGGGTTCTCGTCAACCGATCGAGGCCGCCGAAGCACCCGAGCGCGACGCGCGTACGGCTCAACCTGGGGGTCAGACCGCGGAGCGCCTCGGTCTCACGCACGACGGCCACCGACGGCCGGTCGGCCACCCGACCCCCGACGCGGCGAAGGGCATCGAACGTCTCGTAGCCGCACACCCCGTCGACCGGCAGGCCGGTGTTCTCCTGGAACTCGGCCAACGCCCGGGCGGTCGCCGGTCCGAAGATGCCGTCGATCCGCCCGGCGTCGAAGCCGAGCTGGCCGAGCACCCGCTGGAGCTCGGCGACGTCGTCGCCTCGCATGTACGGCGGGGTACGGACGTACAGGTGGCGGTCACCCAGCTCCCACGAGGCTTCGACGAGGGCAGCCCAGGTGAGCGCGTCGCACACGCCGTCGACCCGGAGGCCGCGCACCTCCTGGAACGCGCGGAGTGCGGCCGCGGTGCCCAGACCGAACGTGCCGAGAGCGATCCCGGCTGGCTGGAAACCCGCCTGGCTCAGCCGATGCTGGACCTCGCGGACGTCGTCGCCCTCGTCGCCCGTGGTCAGTGGGAAGCGGGCAGGAATTCCGAGAGCTCCTGGAGCAGCGCGCCCTTCGGCTTGGCGCCGATCATCGTCTTGCGGAGCTCGCCGCCCGAGAAGATGAGCAGCGTCGGGATGCTCTGGACGCCGAAGCGCATGGCGAGGCCCGGGTGCTCGTCGACGTTGATCTTGGCGACGGTGAGCTTGCCGGCCTGCTCCTTGGCGATCTCCGCCAGGGTGGGCGCGATCGCCTTGCACGGGCCACACCACTCGGCCCAGAAGTCGACCAGGACGGGCGTGTCGGACGCGCCGACCGTCTCGTCGAAGTTGTTCTCGGTGAGCGTCACGATGCCTTCGGCCATGGGGAGGTCCTTTCGCGGTTCCATCCTACGTGGGAGGGGAACGCCAAGGCTCGGCACGGCATTCCCGGGGTGCTTCGGCCCTGGTCAGTGGTGGTGTTCGAGCCACCGCTCGGTGTCGATGGCGGCCATGCACCCCGAGCCGGCGGCCGTGATGGCCTGGCGATAGGTGTGGTCCTGGACGTCGCCGCAGGCGAAGACGCCCTCGATGTTGGTGTAGCTGGAATCGGGCTTGGTGACCAGGTAGCCGTTCTCGTCGGTGTCGAGAACGCCGGTGAACAGGTCGGTGTTCGGCCGGTGGCCGATGGCCACGAACAGGCCCGTGACCGGCAGCGTGGTGGTGGTGCCGGTCTGGAGGTTCCGCACCACCGCGCCCTCGAGCTTGTCGGTGCCGATCAGGTCCTCGACCGCCGAGTTCCACATGGGCTCGATCTTGGGGTTCTTCAGCGCCCGCTCCTGCATGATCTTCGAGGCACGCAGCGTGTCACGACGGTGGATGAGGGTGACCTTGCTGGCGAACTTCGTGAGGAACGTGGCCTCCTCGACGGCGGAGTCGCCGCCGCCGACGACGGCGATCTCCTGGCCGCGGAAGAAGAAGCCGTCGCAGGTGGCGCAGGTCGACAGGCCGTGGCCGAGCAGGCGGCTCTCGGCCTCGAGCCCGAGCATCAGCGACCGGGCCCCGGTGGACACGATGATCGAGTGGGCCTGGTGCTCGGTGTCGCGCACCCACACCTTGAACGGGCGCGACGAGAAGTCGACCCGAGTGACCTTCTCGGTGAGGAACTCGGCCCCGAAGCGCTCGGCCTGGGCGCGGAAGTTCATCATGAGCTCCGGGCCCATGATGCCGGTGGGGAAGCCCGGGAAGTTCTCGACCTCGGTGGTGAGCATGAGCTGGCCGCCGGGCTGGTCGGACGTGGACGACGGCTCACCCTCGATGACCAGCGGCGCGAGGTTGGCGCGGGCCGTGTAGATGGCGGCGGTCAGACCGGCCGGACCCGAGCCGATGATGATGACCTGACGAACGGGGTTCACGATTCCTCCGGGGCGTGGCGTTTGCGCATGAGCACCAACCCGACGCCCAGCAGGATGATTCCGAGCAGCAGGTGCGCCAGGTAGGCGCGCCCGCCGGTGAGGATGACGATGGCGCGGTTGGCGGCGATGAGGCCGAGGACGAGCGCGACGGGCCCGAGTACGGCGGCCAGGTGGCCCCACACGCGGCCGCGGGCGATGCCGGCGACCGGGCGGGTGGTCTTGTCCCGCACCGTGCCCACGGTGCGGTCGACGAGCGAGACGATCTGGGTGACCCAGTCGCCGCCGGTGGGCGGGGTGGAGGACATGGCGCCGAGCGTACCCAGCGGCGGCGCGGCGCGAGAGACGACGCTCAGGCGGGACGTTCGTAGACGACGGTGCACTGATCGAACGACACGACCCGGAGGAGGTCGCCCAGGACCAGCACGGCAGGGCGGCCCTGCCAGCGGAGCAGCGCCAGCGGCGTGCCGAACGACGCCCACGGGCAGCCGGCGCCCGCCGCGGCGTCGATGGCCTCCCGGCCGCCCACCGAGTCGCCCGCCATCGCCGCCGGTGGGGTGGTGCTGCGCAGCGCGTCGTAGGCCCGGTCGAGCTCGGCCCGCGAACCGATCTCGCCGAGGTAGGGGCGAGCGCCCAGGCCGATGTCCGTGGCAGGGGTCGGCGCGGCCACCGACGTGGCGGCCGGGGCGGTCGTGGTGGCGGACGCGGCGGCCGTGGTCGCGGCCGAAGCGGCCCGGGTCGTGGCCGCCGC
>JANPGL010000210.1:0-1593 GCA_031423915.1 Actinomycetes bacterium
CGACTTCGCGGATCTCGGACTTGGCGGCGGCGAGGTAGAGCGCGGCGGGCGAGCCGAGGCCGCCGGCACCGAGCAACAGGACCTTCGAGCCGATCAGCTTGGCCTGACCCTCGATGCCGACCTCGGGGAGGAGCAGGTGGCGCTGGTACCGGTTGCGCTGGTCGGGCGTCAGCTGCACCGGGGTCTTCCAGGCGCGGCCCTCGTCCTTCCAGCGACCGAAGCCGCCGGCCATCGACACCACGTCGGTGTAGCCGAGCTCGGCCAGCGTCCTGGCCGCGAAGGCCGAGCGGACGCCGCCCGCGCAGTAGACGACGATCGGGGTGTCCTTGGCCAGGACCTTGCCCTCGATCTGGGCCTCGAGGTGGCCGCGCGGGATGTGCAGCGCGCCGGGCAGCGCGCCCTGGTCGTACTCGTCGGGCTCGCGCACGTCGAGGGTGAGCGTGCCGGGCCGGACCACCAGCTCGGCGGCCTGGGAGGTGTCGACTTCGCGGATCTCGGACTTGGCGGCGGCGAGCAGTTCGCGGAAGGTTGCCATGGTCGCCAGGATACCGAGGAAAAGCCGACAGAGGAACTCGGGAATGAGCCCGTGCGGCTGCTCCCCGCCGCCGTCACCCTCGGGAACTTGAGCGGTCACAGAGGCCGTTGAACGGCGCTTGAGCAAGTTGACCAAGGGCTGATCCCGTTGACCAAGCTCTGATTCACCGGCCCTCTCGGCCCCGCCGATGGCACTGGCATGAGGCGATTCGTGCAGGTCGTGATGGCCATCGTGCTCGGCATCACCGGTCTGAGCGCCGCGTCCGTGTCGGCGAGCGCGGCCGTCGAGCCGCTGGCGGCCGAGTCCCAGTTCCTGTCGCTCGTGAACGAGGTGCGGGTCGGCCAGGGGCTGAAGCCGCTCGTGCGTGACGCCGGGCTCGACGCGGTCGCCCGCGACTGGAGCGGCCACATGGCGGCCACCTTCGCTCGCACGGGCGTCGTCATCCGGCCAGGGGTGAAGGAGCACACGGTCACCCCGAACTGCGACCTCGACGCCCTCTGCCACCGACCGAACCTGGCCGAGGCCGTCGCCGCCGTCGAGCCCGACTGGCGCTCGGCGGGCGAGAACGTGGGCACCGGCGGCGACGTCGTACCCCTGCACAACGCCTTCGTGGCTTCACCCGGGCACTACGCCAACATCATCGGCACGTACAACCGGGTCGGCGTCGGCGTGGTCATCACCGAGGGCACCATCTGGGTGACGTTCAACTTCCTCGACGGGCCCGCCCTGCAGCCCGTCGCCAACGGCGCCCAGCGCGTCGGTGGTACCGCCCCGGGCACGGCCTCGGCGCTCGGGCCGGCGAGTCGCCTCGTGGCCGTGTCGCCCCGACGCGTGCTCGACACGCGCTCGACCGGCCGGCGCGTGCCGGCCGGTGGCATCGTGACCGTCGACCTGTCGGCGGTGGTCGACCGGCCGGCCGGGGCCACCGCGGTGGCGCTCAACGTGACCGCCACCGAACCCGGGGCCGACGGCTACCTGACGGTGTTCCCCTGCGGCCGGGCCCGGCCGCTCGCCTCCAGCCGCATCTACCGCGCCGGCCCGACCGTGCCCACCAACGG
>JANPGL010000211.1:0-1708 GCA_031423915.1 Actinomycetes bacterium
GGCGCCACGAGTACCACGACTCGGGGAACCCGTGGCAGAACAGCACCAGGGGTCCCGATCCCATCGACACCGTGTGGATCGAGATCCCGTTCGCCTCGATCTGGCCGTGCTCGAACGCGTCGCTCATGACGTCGGACACTAGGTCAGGGTCGCGGTCCCTTCGCGGCCGGCGCGGCCTACGCTCGAACGCAGCATGCTCACGACTCGACAGTGGTGGTACGTCGGCGCCGGTGCCATCGCTGCCATCACCATCCCCACCACGGCGTACGTCACCCTGACCCTCTCCAGGGACAGCGGTTCACGCGCCGACGCCGCGGCCGTCGCCGCCCGGCTGACCACGACCTCGGCGGCGCCGATCACCATCGCGCCCGCCACCACCACGTCGACGACCGTCGCACCCACCACGACCGTCGTGCGCACGACGACCACCTCGACGCTGCCGCCCACCACGACGACCTCGACCACGCTGGCACCCACCACGACCACGACGATCGCCCCGACGACCACGACGGTCCTCCAGCCCGATCCGGCGCCCGTGGTGGCGCCGGCGCTGAACGCCACCCGCCCCGGGCGCACCGGCACCGACGTGGTCGCCCTCCAGAACCGGCTGAACGAGCTCGGCTTCTGGACCGAGGACCAGGACGGCAAGTACGGCCCGGTCGTCTCCCAGGCCGTGATGGCCGCCCAGAAGTACTACGGCCTACCGACCACCGGCGTGGCCGACCAGGCGACGATGGACCTGCTGAGCGCCCAGAGCGCCCGGGCCTGGGGCACCGTCCACGAGGGCGACCTGTTCGAGATCGACAAGGGCCGGCAGCTCCTGTTCATCATCCGGGCCGGGCGCACCGAGTGGATCCTGAACACCTCGACCGGCAGCGACGTGCCGTACACCGAGGTCGACCAGAAGAACGGCGGCACGACCTCGGGCGACGCCCACACGCCGACCGGCAAGTACAAGGTGTACCGGGAGTACACCGACGGGTGGGAGAGCGGCCAGCTTGGCGAGCTGTACCGACCCAAGTACTTCAACGGCGGCATCGCCGTGCACGGTTCGAACAGCATCCCGAACGTCCCCGCCAGCCACGGCTGCGTGCGCGTCAGCGTGAGCGCCATGGACTGGATCTGGACCACCGACCTGCTCCCCAAGGGCATGCGGGTCGTCGTCCACGACTGAGCGGGCGTCCCGCTCGGCGCCCGCGCATCAAATGCGACCAACCCGGCACCGGCGAAGGGGTGGTCGCATCTGATGCGACTGCAGCGGGTGGCCGAAGCGACTGCAGCCGTCCCCAGGGCCGTCAGGCCGGGCCCAGCAGGTCCCAGCGATTGCCCGCGATGTCCTCGAAGACGAGCACGCGGCCGTAGGACTCGGTCCGCGGCCCGCGCACGATCGGCGCACCCGCGGCGACCAGGCGGGCGTGCACGGCGTCGAAGTCGTCGACCCGCAGGAAGAACGCCACGCGGCCGGCGGCCTGGCGGCCGACCGCGGTGCGCTGCTCGTCGCCGTCGGCCCGGGCCAGCAGCAGGCCGGTCTCGGCGCCGGGCGGGCGCACCTCGACCCATCGCTTGGGCCGGCCGTCGTTCGTGGTCGACGGCGAGTCATCGACCAGCTCGAACCCGAGCACGTCGACGAAGAAGCGGATCGCCGGGTCGTACTCGTCGACGACGATCGTCACCAACGACAGGAACGTCAATTCGGCGCCGCGCTTCG
>JANPGL010000212.1:0-2436 GCA_031423915.1 Actinomycetes bacterium
CTCACCCGTGAGTCGTCGATCCAGGCCGCGAGTTCGTTTGGGTCGAAGCGAAGCAAGTGGCCCCACTTGACGAACGGGATTCGGCGCTCGGCAACGAGTCGGCGAACATGCCTGACGCTAACGCCCAGGTGGTCGGCCACCTCCTCGATGTCGAGCAGCCGAGCCAGGGGCAGCGCGCTTCCACGCGGTTTGCCCTTCACTTCGACCACCGGAACACGCGGGTTGGCCATGCCTCAGAACCTGCCCGGTTGGGGTCTCAGAATGGGACAGGCATCGAGACGCCTGTCGGTCCGCGCGTTGAGCGCGGTCACATGTGGCCGACGGAGACAGCACGCCCCTGCTCACCATGGGCCCAACGACCTCCGGGCCGCCGACCACGGCGGGTCGGGCGGGGACCATTCGCGCTGACGCCGCCCGACCGACGCGCGACGACAGCTGCGCAGGCCACGACCATCCGTGGATCCGCTTCGAGCCTGCCTGACAAATGGTGGCCGTCTTATCTGCGTATGCCGGTTGTCGGTGACGGTCGAAAACTGCGCGGTGTTGCCGGTCGAAAAGTGCGCGGTGTCGTTGCCCGTCGAGTTTAGGCGTCGGGTTCGCCAGCTCCGGTTCGGATGCTGGGGAGGGTGTCGATGCCGCGGTTGCGGAGCCGGTAGCTGGCGCCTTTGAGGGTGAGGACGTCGGCGTGGTGAACGATCCGGTCGATCATCGCGGCGGCGACGGCTTGGTCGCCGAACACGCCTCCCCAGCTGGACAACGGCAGGTTCGAGGTGAGGATGAGCGAGGCGTGTTCGTAGCGGGATGACACGAGTTGGAACACGAGGTTCGCGGCGTCTTGCTCGAACGGGAGGTAGCCGACCTCGTCGATGATGATCAGCCCGTAGCGGCGGAGCCGGGCGAGCTCGGCGGGGAGCCGTCCGAGGCGGTGGGCGTCTTGGAGGCGGGCGACCCAATCGACCGCGGTGGCGAACAGGACCCGGTGCCCGTGGTGTGCTGCGGTCACGCCGAGCGCGGTGGCGAGGTGGGTCTTGCCGGTGCCGGGTGGGCCGAGGAGCACGACGTTGCGGGCTTCGGTCAAGAACGCGCCCGAGGCGAGCGCGGCGAGTTGTTGGCGGGCGCCGGGTTGGTGGTCCCAGTCGAAGTCGTCGCGGGTCTTGCGGGCCGGGAACCCGGCCCATCGGATCCGTTGCGCAGCGCCGGAGGCGTTGCGGGCGGAGACCTCGCGTTCGAGCACGGCAGCGAGGTAGTCCTCATGGGTCCAGCCCGCGTCGCGGGCTTGGTCGGCGAGCCGTCCGGCGGCTTCGACGATGCGGGGTGCTTTGAGCGCGGCGGCGAGGTAGTGGATCTGCTTGCCCGCTTCGGACGGGCCCGGTTGTTTGGCCATCACGCGACCTCCAACCCGTCGATGCCGAACGCCCGGTCGTAGTCGGCGAGGTCACGCGTCAACGAGTCGTCGTCGACCAGGCGCGGGCGACTGAACTCCTCGCGCAGCTGCTGGGCGGTGTCGACATGAGCGGGATCGGTCACGGTTGTGCGGCGGGCCCACACCCGAGCGTGACTGGCCACGACCCGCCCCTCGAGTCGCACTCGCACACGTTCCAGATCGGCGGTGACGGTGACGTGGCGGCCGATCACGTTCGGGTCGACGGAGTAGTCGTTGGAATCGACGCGCACGTAGTAGTCCCGCCCGAGGCGGATCTGGTTCGACCAGCCGAGCGCCGGTGGGACCGGCGGCAACGCCAGCATCGCGGCCCGGTCGGCGTCGACGAGATCGATCGGACGGGCCTGGAGCGTGCGGACCACACGCCGGTTCGCCCGTTCCAGCCAGTCAGCGAACTGGGTGTTGAAGTCCGCCGGCGAGGTGAAGCTGCGCCCGGGCATGAACGACGTCTCGAAGAACCCGTTGCGACGCTCGACCACACCTTTCGATTCCGGGTCGCGGGCCTTGAGCTGATGCACCCGCGTGGCCAAGACGCCGCAGAACTCGGCGACACCCGCGGCGAGCCGGCCCCGCCGACCGATCCCGGCCTCGTTGTCCCAGATCAACCGGCGCGGCACCCGCCCGAACCCCTCGATCAACGACCACGACCCCAACAACAGATCCGGTGTCTGGCGTGACGGGATCATCCGCCCACAGATGAACCTCGAGTGCGCCGGGACCATCACCAGCACCGGCAACAACGCGGTCGTGCCGTCCTCGAGCGGGATCCGTTTCGGTGGGAACCACAAGTCGCACTGGGCGGCATCGCCCGGCGACCACGTCAGCCGGTCAGCCGGATCCGGGCGGCGTTGCTCGGGCCGCAACCGGGCCACGTTCTCCCGGAACCACGAGGGCGATGCCCACCCCCCCCCCCCGGAAGCCCCCCCCCCGGGCGGGCCGGGGGGGGGAGACGGGCCCCACCCCCCCCCCAGCGCGCGGGCCCGGGGGGACCGCGG
>JANPGL010000213.1:0-8060 GCA_031423915.1 Actinomycetes bacterium
GCCGGCGTGGTCGGCGCCGCCGCCCTCGCCCGCCCCGCGGCCGCGGCCACCGGCGGGGCGGTCCTGCTTGGCCAGGCGAACACGGCCGACGCCGTCACCTCCATCCAGAACAACGGCCCGTTCCCCGACGTGAACGGCCCCGGCCCCGTGGCGCTCGAGCTGCGCAGTCCCGGCGGGCACGTCCGCTTCGTCGGCACCCTCGGCGACGCCATCCTCGGCACGCACCAGGACGGCACGCTCGCCTACAACGGCGGTGACGGCCTGGCACTGTTCACCGGAGGGACGCGTGTGCGCGTGGCCCAAGTCGGATGGGAGCAGATGTACCTCCTGCGCCAGCCGATCCGCTTGCACGACAGCCGCAACCCCCACCCGGGCGGTCCGGCGTTCAACGGCCGGCTGGTCAGCGGGGCGAGCCGGAACGTGAGCACCGAACGCGACGATTCCGACGCCAGCACCGAGCTGATCATCGGTGGCTACTCGGGTGCGATGGTGAACGTCACCGTCGTCGACACGGCCGGCAGCGGGTTCCTCTCGGTCGGCAACCCCGGGCTGTTCGGCACGCGCACCACGTCGAACATCAACTGGACGACCGACGGGCAGATCCTGGCCAACCTGGCGGTGACGATCCTGCACGAAGGGGTCCTGACGGTCTTCGCCGGCGGCGGCGGCAGCACCCACGTCATCGTCGACCTCCTGGCGCTCGTCGGCTGACGCCGGCCCGCCCGCCGGGCGCGGCGGGTCAGGCGTCGATGCGCTTGCGGATCAGGTCGATCTTGGTGCCGGCGTCGTTGGCGTCGGCACCTTTTTCCTGCAGGAGCTCGTCGCGGTCGAGGCGGGCGGCCCGAGAGGCCTTGGCCACGTCGGCCCGGGCGATCGCGGCTGCGGTCCCGTGCTCCATGATGTACTCGGCCCACTCCACGAGGGCCTCGACCATCTCGTTCTCGGGCACCACGGCGACGTTGGTGCCCTTCACGAACAGGTGGCCCCGCTTGTTGCCCGCCGCGATGCCCAGGTCGGCTTCGCGGGCCTCGCCCGGACCGTTCACCACGCAGCCCATCACGGCGATCTGCAACGGGATCTCCCGGTTCTCGAACGCGGCCTGCGCCCGCTGCGCCACGTCGATCACGTCGATCTCGGCTCGGCCGCAGCTGGGGCAGGCGATCAGGTCGACGTTCTTGCGCTCGCGCAGACCCATGGCCTCGAGCAGCATGCGGCCGGCCTTGGCTTCCTCCACCGGGTCGGCGGTGAGCGAGTAGCGGATGGTGTCGCCGATGCCCTCGGCCAGCAGCGTGGCGATGCCGGCCGTGGCCTTCACGAGCCCGCCGGGCAGCGGTCCCGCCTCGGTGACCCCGAGGTGGAGCGGATGGTCGGTGACCTCCGACAGCTGGCGGTACGCCTCGATCATCAGCATCACGCTCGACGCCTTCACCGAGATCTTCACGTCGTCGAAGCCCACCTCGGCGAAGTAGGCCAGCTCCTGCTGGGCCGACTCGACCATGGCCTCGGGCGTCACCTTGCCGCCGTACTTGTCGTACAGCGCCGGGTCGAGCGAGCCGCCGTTCACGCCGATGCGGATCGGCACGCCGCGGTCCTTGCACTCCTGGGCCACGAGCTTGATGTGCTCGGGCTTGCGGATGTTGCCCGGGTTCAGGCGCAGGCAGTGCACACCGGCGTCGAGGGCGGCGAGCGCCATCTTGTACTGGTGGTGGATGTCGGCGATCACGGGGATGGGCGACCGGGGCACGATCTGCGCCAGGCCTTCGGCGGCCTCGGGTTCGTTGCACGTGCAGCGCACGATGTCGCAGCCCGCCGCGGCGAGCGCGTAGATCTGCTGCAGCGTCCCCTCGACGTCGGCCGTCTTGGTCGTCGTCATCGACTGGATCGTGATGGGCGAGCCACCGCCGACGGGCACCTTGCCCACGTGGATGAGGCGGGTGGCACGACGGGCGAACGGCACGGGATCAGCTCCGGAGGTCGAGGTAGGTGTTGCCGACGAACAGCACGAGCATCACGGCCACGAGCGCGTACGTCAGCGGCAGCAGCTTGGACACGTCGGCGACGTAGCGCCGTCCCCGACGACTGCGCACCCGCTCGTACGCGGCCACCACCATGTGGCCGCCGTCGAACGGGAGCATCGGGAACCAGTTCACGATGCCGATGAAGATGTTGGCCGAGGTGAGCAGCAGCAGGCAGCCCTCGAGATCGCTGCAGAACCCGGCGCCAGCCTTGGCGGCGCCGACGGGGCCGAGCATGCGCATGTCGGTGTTGCAGCCCGTCTGGATGGCCTTGCCGTAATCGGTGAGGCCCGAGGGGCTGAAGATCATGCCCAGGCCCTGGAAGGCCTGGCCGATCGTGCGGCCGAACTCGACGAACGTGTCGGGTACCGCGGAGGCCGCACTAGAGCGCGTCAGCACTCGATCACCGCTGCCGAGCCCCACCCCGAGCCGGCCCGGGTGACACGCGTCGCCGGTGGCGGCGATCGTGGCCGGGAGCTGCAGCACCTGGTCGCCGCGCAGCACGCCGAACGTGGCGGTCACGCCGGGGTTGGTGCGCAGGTACTCCATTACCTTGTCGACGCGCTCGTAGGGGGCGCCGTCGATGGCCACGATGCGGTCACCCGGTTGGAAGCCGGCGACGGCCGCCGCGCTGTCGGGCACCACGGTGGCGATCTGCCAGGCGTTGGGGTTCTTGGGGCGCCCGATGGCCAGCAGGCTCGCCAGGATGAGCACCAACGCGATGGCGAAGTGCATGCACGACCCGGCCGCGGCCATGAGGAACCGGCTGCGGAAGTTCGCCTGCCGGAAGGTGCGCGGCTCGTCGGCCGGGTCCACGTCGGCGTCCATGTTGTGCATGCCCGGGACCTTCACGAACGCACCCAAGGGCAGCGCCCGGATGCCGAACTCGGTCTCGCCCCGTCGGAACGACCAGAGCTTGGGGCCGAAGAACAGGTAGAACTGCGTGACCTTCATGCCGGCGCGCTTGGCCGCCAGGTAGTGGCCGAGCTCGTGGAGGAAGATGCACACGACGAGGCCCATCACGAAGATGAAGGCCCCCCAGCTGTAGAGCACGCCGATCGACAGCAGCAGGCCGGCCACGAGCAGCAGGCCGACCGGGTTGTTGCGCGTCGGCGCCTCCACCGGTGCGTCCAGCTCCATCGGCGGGTCGACGACCTCGGCGGACTCGTTGAGCAGGTTGGGATCGGGGGGCGGCCAGGACCCGAGCGGCGGGTTCATCGGGTGCCCCTCGCCGCCAGCACGGCGCGTGCCGCGTCCCGACCGCGCCGGTCGGCGTCCATCACGGCGTCGATGCTGTCTGCCATCGCCCCATCATGCCGGTCGAGCACCGCTTCCAAAACGTCACCGATGGCCAGCCACCCGATGGCACCGGCCAGGAAGGCCTCGACGACCACCTCGTTGGCGCCCGACAACCACGCCGGTGCGGTCCCCCCGGCCCGGCCGGCGGCGTACGCCAGCGGCAGGCAGCGGAACAGCACGGTGTCGGGCAGCTCGAAGTCGAGCCGGCGGGTGGCGGCCCAGTCCATGCGCCCGAACGGCGTCCCGATGCGCTCGGGGTAGGCCAGCGCGTAGCCGATGGGCAATCGCATGTCGGGCATGGAGAGCTGGGCGATGGTGGCACCGTCGGTGAACTCCACCATCGAGTGGACGATCGACTGGGGGTGCACGACGACGTCGATGGCGTCGTACGGCACGCCGAACAGCTCGTGGGCCTCGATGACCTCCAGGCCCTTGTTCATGAGCGTCGACGAGTCGACGGTGATCTTCGGGCCCATCTTCCACGTGGGGTGGGCCAGCGCCTCGTCGACCGTGATGGCCTCGAGGTCGGCCCGGGTGCGGCCGCGGAACGGGCCGCCCGACGCGGTGAGCACGATGCGGGCCAGCTCGCGCCCGTGCTCGGGTCGCACCGACGAACGCAGGCACTGGTGCACGGCGCAGTGCTCGGAGTCGACCGGCACCAGCTCGGCGCCCGGCGTGGCGCGCAGCGGCTGCACGATCGGGCCGGCCGCGATCAGGCTCTCCTTGTTGGCCAGCGCCAGGCGCTTGCCCGCGCGCAGCGTGGCCAACGTGACCGGGAGCCCGGCGAAGCCCACGACGCCGTTGACGACGACGTCGGCCACGTCGACGAGGTCGGACAGGTCGGCCACCACCTCGGCGAAGGGCAGGGCGGCGGCCACCTCGGCGCGCTTGGCCGGGTCGGCCACGGCCACCACTTTGGGGCGCAGCTCCCGGGCCTGGGCGATGACGGTGTCGGCGGCCGAACCGACGCCGAGGCCGACGATCTCGTACCGGTCGCGCTCGGCACGGACGACCTCGAGCGTCTGGACCCCGATGGATCCGGACGAGCCGGCGACGGCGACCCTGACGGTGCTCACGGGGCGTCAGTCTTCCAGGCGCCCCGGCCCGAGGTGCAGCGGTGCTCGGATCGGACGACCGACGCTCGGCTAGCGGATCTGCGGGACGTTGAGGACGAGGCCGAGGTAGTAGGTGGCCGGCAGCACGAACAGGAAGGCGTCGAAGCGGTCGAGCACCCCGCCGTGGCCGGGCAGCACGTCGCCCATGTCCTTCACCCCGAGGCTGCGCTTGAGCATCGACTCGACCAGATCACCGAGGGGGGCGGCGATGCCGATGACGAAGGCCAGCTGGATCCAGTGGATGTTGCGGTCGCTCCACGGGTGGAGGCCGCCGGGTCCGCACAGGATGAACAGGCTGACGACCACCCCGACGAAGCCACCCAGCAGACCCTCGACGGTCTTGTTCGGGCTGACCCAGCGGATGAGCGGCGAGCGGCCCGTCGACGAGCCGATGAGGAGACCGAAGACGTCGTAGGCCACCACGGCCACCGCGATGGTGGTGATCGTGCCGACGCCGTCGGGCTGGCGCAGGATGAGCGCGGCGTGGGCGCCGAGGAAGCCGACGTAGAACACGCCGAGCAACGTGGCCGAGGCGTTCGGCATGGGAGCGGAATCGAGGGTGCCGGACGAGAGGAGCCAGAGCAGCACGGCAGCGATGGCCACGAAGAGCACCACGTTCATCGCGGCTTCGCCCTTCCAGTACGCCGCGAGCGGGAGGCCGGCGCTGGCGGCGATGCCGACGAACGTGGCGGGGGCGTACCCAGCCTTGCGCTGGCTCTCGTAGAGCTCGGCGGCGGCGAGGCCGAGGACCACCACGACGAGCGCCACGAGACCACGGGGACCGGCGAACTTGGCCAACGCCAGGTAGCCGGCACCGAGGGCGAGGCCCACGCCGATGGCCTGCGGCATGTTGCGGCCCTGCGTGCCCTTGGTGGCAGTGAAGGGGCTGTCGAGGTCCGGCGCCGGGGTTCGGGACCGGGCACCACCGGTGCGGATGGCGGTGACGGGGCGCGCCCCCGGGATTGGCGACGGTTCGATGATCGGGTCGGGCCCCGGCTCCGCCCCGACCACCAGTTCGTCGTCCTCGTCGTCGGCGAACAGCGGGGCGTGGGGCGGCTCGGCGTCGGCGAACAGCGGCGGACGAGCGGGCGGGAGATCGGCGGTGGACGCCGGGCGAGCCGGGAGCTCGTCGGCTTCGTCTCCCCAGCGCGGCTCGTCGGTGAGACGGGCCCACGCCAGATCGTCGTCGTCGGTGCGCGAGCGCGTCAGCTCGCCCGTGGGCGGCTCGGTCCAGTGCGGCAACGGGCCCGTCTCGTCGGGTCCGAAGCGCAACGGCGGGTCGTCGGACGCCGACACGATGCGCACGGCTTCCGTCGGGTCGCCGGGCGACGTCGACCACACGGGCTCGTCCGGGTCCGGCGCAGCATCCGGTGCTCGCTCGTCGGCCATCAACGGGTCCTTCCTGGGCAGGGGCAGCGCATGGCGATCGGCATCCTCAGACCTCGAGGAGCTCGTGCTCCTTGCGGGCGAACGCCTTGTCGATCTCCTCGACGTGCTCGTGCGTGATCTTCTCGAGTTCCTTCTCCGCGCGCTCCAGCTCGTCGGCGGAGATCTCGCCGTTCTTCTCGGCCGCCTCGAGCTGCTTGCGCGTGTCTCGACGGACGTTGCGGATGGCCACGCGGCCGTCCTCGGCCATGTGCTTGACCACCTTCACGTACTCCTTGCGCCGCTCCTCGGTGAGGGGCGGGAAGTTGAGCCGGATGACCACGCCGTCGTTCGACGGGTTCATGCCGAGGTCCGAGTCGCGGATGGCCTTCTCGATCGCCTTCATGGCGCCGCGGTCGTGCGGCTTGACGATGAGCATGCGGGCTTCGGGCACTTGGAACCCGGCGAGCTGCTGCAGGGGCACATCGGAACCGTAGTACTCGACCAGCAGCTTCTCGACGAGCGCGGGTGTGGCGCGGCCGGTGCGCACGGTGGAGAACTGGCCCTGTGCATGCTCGACCGCCTTGGCCATCTTCTCCATGGCATCGAGCAGGGTTTCGTCGGTCACTGGACCAGAGTACCGACCCGCTTCCCCTCCAACAGGGATCTGACGTTCCCCCGGGTCCCGATGTCGAAGACCACGATGGGGATGTTGTTGTCCCGGCAGAAGGCGATGGCGGTGGCGTCCATGACCTTGAGGTCGTTCGTGAGGACCTCGGTGAAGCTGACCTCGTCGTACCGACGGGCCGTGGGGTCCTTCTTGGGATCGGCCGTGTAGACGCCGTCGACCCCCGAGTGGGTCCCTTTGAGGATGGCGTCGGCCTCGATCTCGGCGGCGCGCAGGGCGGCGGCGGTATCGGTCGTGAAGAACGGGTTCCCGGTGCCGGCCGCGAAGATCACCACCCGGCCCTTCTCGAGGTGCCGCATGGCGCGGCGCCGGATGTAGGGCTCGGCGATGCGGGGCATCTCGATGGCCGTCTGCACCCGGGTGGCCTGCCCTTTGCGCTCGAGCGCGTCCTGCAGCGCGAGGGCGTTCATCACCGTGGCGAGCATGCCCATGTGGTCACCCTGGGTGGCGTCCATGCCGGCGCCGGCGCCGACACGGCCCCGCCAGAAGTTGCCGCCGCCGACGACGACGGCCACGTCGACACCCATCACGTTGCGGATGTCGACGATCTCGTCGGCGATGA
This sequence comes from Actinomycetes bacterium, assembly GCA_031423915.1. Classification (GTDB taxonomy): domain Bacteria; phylum Actinomycetota; class Acidimicrobiia; order Acidimicrobiales; family Ilumatobacteraceae; genus JANMAT01. The sequence goes on from JANPGL010000213.1 coordinate 7,045, forward strand.
CGCCGAGCACGCCGGCGTCGAGGCCCTGACCGGCCTCACCGGCCAGGGCCTCTCCCGACAGCTTGAGCACCACGCGCTTCCAGCGCGGGGCGGGGCCAGCGGAGCCGGTCACGATCAGCCGATCGTGACCTGGGCGAACCGGACCACCTTGGCCGGCGCCACGTACTGCTGGATCGACTGCTTCTCGTCCTTCACGAAGGCCTGCTCGACGAGGCAGTTGTCCCGGAAGAAGCCGCCGATGCGACCCTCGACGATCTTGGCGACGGCCTGCTCGGGCTTGCCCTCGTTGCGGGTGATGTTCTCGAGCGTGGCCTTCTCGGTGGCGACCACGTCGACCGGCACGTCGTCACGCGTGAGCCACTTCGGCTTGGTGAAGCCGGCGTGGACCGCCACGTCGTGGGCCTGCTCCTGCGTACCCCCGTCGAGCTCGACGAGGACACCGTTCACACCCCGGCCACCCTGCACGTGCAGGTAGGAATCGAGCACCGAACCGGCGGGCGCCTCGAAGCGCACCACCGTGCCGAGCTCGATGTTCTCCTTCGCGGTGAGCTTCAGGTCGTCGATCTCCTTGGCCCGCTCGGCCACGGCACCCTCGCCCTTGGCGGCGACGAGCTCGGCCAGGTCCTGGACGAGCGCCTTGAAGGTGTCGGAGCCGGCGACGAAGTCGGTCTCGCTCTTGAGCTGCACGAGGGCGCCGACGTTGCCGGTGATCACCAGGGCGACCGCGCCCTGGTTGTTCTCGCGGTCGGCGCGCTCGGCGGCCTTGGTGAGGCCCTTCTCGCGCAGGTAGGTGATGGCGGCGTCGATGTCGCCGTCGGTGGCCTCGAGGGCCTTCTTGCAGTCCATCATGCCGACGCCCGTGGAGGCGCGCAGCGCAGCGACGTCTTTGGCGGTGAATGCCATGGGAGGTGCTCCTGGTCGGTTCGGCTCGGCGAGCCGGGTCAGTCGGCGGGGGTCTCGGCCGGGGCGGCGGGCGCCTCGGCGACAGGTGCCTCGGCGGCGGGCGCCTCGGCGGC
>JANPGL010000214.1:0-14316 GCA_031423915.1 Actinomycetes bacterium
GGTCGACGGCGGCGCCGACGACGGTGGCGACGACGGTGGCGACCAGCGAACCGGCCGCCACCGTCGCGACCACCGCGCCGGCCGCGCCCGACGCGCCGGCGACCTCGGCCGCGGCGCCGGTGTCGGCCCGGCCCGCCCCCAAGCCGGGCGAACCGATCGCCAAGCTCGTCATCCCGGCCATCGGGGTCGATCAGGTGGTCGTGTCGGGGGTCGGCACGGAGGAGCTCAAGAAGGGCCCGGGCCACTACCCCGACACCCCGATGCCGGGCGAGGTCGGCAACGCCGCCATCGCCGGCCACCGTTCCACCTTCGGCGCACCGCTGGCCCGCGTCGACGAACTGGCCGTGGGCGACGAGATCGACGTCACCACGGCGGCCGGCCGCTTCGTCTACCGGGTCACCGATTCGCGCGTCGTCGAACCCACCGAGGTCGGCGTGATCGGGCCGACGCCCGACGCGGTGCTCACGCTCACGTCGTGCTGGCCGAAGTTCTCGGCCGACAAGCGCATCATCGTGCGCGCCCGGCTCGACGCGTCGGCGGGACCTGCGGCCGTGCCGCCGGCACCGACGACGACCCCGCCGGCCACGGCGCCGCAACCGGTGGTGGGTGGCACCGCGGCCACCACGCTGCCGGGCGAGGCGACCGACACGACGACGTCGATCGACGGCTCGACGGACGCCACCGCGGCCACCGCCTCGACCGACGCGTTCCGCCAGGGCTGGTGGTCCGACGAAGCCGCCTGGGGCGACGTGGTGCTGTGGGGCACCGGGCTGATTGCGGTGGCGGTGGCCGCGTGGCGGCTGAGTCGCCGCACCAAGCGCAACTGGCTGGGCGCGCTGGCCGGCATGGGCCCGTTCGTGGTCGTCCTCTACTTCTTCTACGAGAACGCCGCCCGGCTCCTCCCGCCGAACATCTAGGCGGGCGCGAGCGGGTCCAGGGTGATGCGAACCACCTGATCGACGACGGCACCGGTGACCGGCTGGTGGCTGACGAAGCGTCGGTAGAAGAGCGGGCCGACGAGCTGGGCGGCCAGCAGGTCGGTGTCGATGTCGGTGGGGAGCTCTCCGGCGACGACGGCGGCGTCGAGGCGCCGGCGCAGCGGTGATCGGCGCGCCGAGCTGAACGAGCGGGCCAGCGCCGCGAACTCGGCGTCGTGCGCCGACGCGTCGATCACCGTCGGCAGCAGCGCCGCCCACGTCGAGCGCTTCAGCGCGGCCGCGAGCTCACGCAGGTGGGCGCGCACGTCGGCCTGGACATCGCTCGTGTGCGCGACCGCCAGGGCCTGGCCGAGCGACCCGATGGCGTCGAAGAGCAGCTCGTTGCGATCGGGCCAGTGACGGTAGATCGTGGTACGGGCGACGCCGGAGTGCAGCGCCACCTTCTCGATGGTGAGACCCGACGCGCCGTCGGCGCGCAGGATCTCGATGGCGGCGGCGAGCGCGCACGCCTTCGAACGCGTGATGCGCGGGTCCTCGCGCCGCGCCGGTGCCGACATGGCTCAGTGCCCGCCTACCGGCGCTCCCGCCTCGGCGTTGGCGGGGTGCCGCAGGGCGAGCACCACGGCCACGACGAGCACGAGCGCGGCCGCCACGCGCAGGCCGACGTGGAGGCCGTCGACGAAGGCGCGGCGCACCGAGTCGAGGAACTGGTCGGCGGCCGGCTTCCCGGCGACGCCCTCCAGCGCGCGCGCCACCGCGGGGCTGCGGCCCACGCTCTTTCGGGCCTGGGCGGCGGCCTCGGCGCCTTGCGGACCCGTGGCCTCGAGCCGGGCCAGCGCAGGCGCCAGGCGGTCGCGGTAGATCGACGTGACGACGCTGCCGACGACCGCGATGCCGACGGCGCCCCCCACCTCGCGGGTCGTGTCGTTGACGGCCGAGCCCACGCCCGCCTTGCTCATCGGCACCGACGACAGGATGCCGGCGGTGAGCGACGGCGTGGCCAGCGAGACGCCAAACGCCATGACGACGAGTGCGCCGGCGACCAACAGGTACGACGTGTGGAGCCCGGCGGTCGACATCAGCAACAGCCCGGCGGCGAGGAACGCCTCGCCCGCCACGACGGTGTTACGCAGGCCGAACCGGCCGCCGATCGACGCCGAGCGCGGCGAGACGATGATCATCGTCACGGCGAAGGGCAGGCCCGCCACACCCGCCCGCAACGGGCCGTAGCCGCGCACGTACTGGAGGTACTGGGTGAGCACGAAGAACATCGAGAACATGGCCAGGAACGTGCCGGTCACGCCGAGGCTGCCCATGGCGAACCGGCGTTTGCCGAAGAAGCGCATGTCGAGCATCGGGTCGGTCGTGTGCCGCTCCCAGGCCACGAACGCGCCGAGGCCGACGACGGCCAGCGCGAACCCGGCGAGCACCAGCGCGCTCGCCCAGCCCTTCTCGGGTCCCTCGATGATGGAGAACAGCAGCGCGCTGAAGCCGACCATCGAGAGCACGGCGCCCACCGGGTCGAGCTTGGTGGCCACGGCTTCCTTCGAGGTCGGCGCGAGGAAGGCGATGGCGGCGAACGCCGCGGCGGCGATGGGCACGGCCACGAAGAACACCGAGCCGTACCAGAAGTGCTCGATCAGCGAGCCACCCAGGATCGGCCCGACCGCACCGCCGGCGCCGGCGAAGCCGGCCCAGATGGCGATGGCCTTGGCCCGTTCGGCCCGGGGGAACACCGAGGTGACCATCGACAGCGTCGAGGGCATGATCAGCGCCGCGCCGATGCCCATGATCGCCCGGCAGCCGATGAGCACGTTCGGCGAGGTCGACTGGCTGCAGGCGATGGACGCCGCCGCGAAGATCACGAGACCGAGCAGCAACGCACCCTTGCGGCCGAAGCGGTCGCCGAGGGCACCGGCGAACAGCAGCAGGCCGGCGAACACGACGGCGTACGAATCGACGATCCAGAGCACCTGGGTATCGGTGGGGCGCAGGTTGGCGGCGAGCGTGGGGATGGCGACGTTCACCGAGCTGACGCTGGCCACGACGAGCACCAGGCTCAGGCACAGCGACGCCAGGATGAGGTAGCGACGTCTGTAGATCGCGGGCGCGATCTCGTGGTGTCCCGGCGCGGCGGTGGCGGCCGGCGGGACGGTGGCCTCGGTCATGAGGTCCCTCCTGGGGTTTCGCTCCACGAATGTAGCGAAAGAGGGCTTCCGCTGCACACCTGTTGCGAAGTGCCGCGTGTCTCAGGCAGGGGCGGCCTCGGCCAGGGTGTGGGCGACCAGCGCGTTCGCATGGCCGTGGCCCATCCCGTGCTCGGTCTTGAGGAGCTGGACCAGCTCCATGTGGCTGCGGCCCGGGTTGGCACGGATCACCGCCTTCCAGTCGGCGATCGACCGGCCATACGTCTTCTCGATCGACGGGAAGTACGACGCCGGACCGGTGACCTTGGCGTCCGTCTGCTTCTTCGCGGCCACGGCGTTCCTCCTCGGCGTCCCGACCACCCGACCGTATCGCCCCTGCTCAACCCCCTCGCGCAGAATCTGCGCAGATTCGTCGTGTGAGGCGCCGGAGACCGGTCAGGGGGCGGTCAGGCGGTCGGCGACCGCGCCGGGAGCCGGGACGCCGAGCGCCACGGCGGCGCCCGAATCGAGCACGACCCGACCCGGGCGGGCTCCCGGGAGATCGGCCAACGAGCCCGCCCGCACCGAGTCGGGGTCCGCGCCGTGCACCCGGCACACCTCGCGGGCGAAGTCGTACCGGCTCCACGCCTCGGGCCCGGCGACGTGGAGGGGGCCGGCGACGTCGAGCCGGCAGAGCGCCAGCACGCTGCGCGCCACGTCGTCCACGTGAGCGTACGAACGGATCTCGTCGACGAAGAACCGGAGCCCAGCGGCGGGACCGGCCGCCACCGCGTCGAGCACCATGCGCACCGCCGGGCTGTCGGCGTCGCCGTAGAGCAACGACGTCCGCACCAGCACCGCGCCCGGGCAGGCGTCCGCCACGGCGGACTCGGCCGCGGCCTTGGCTCGGCCATAGTCGTGCACGGGATCCGGGGCATCGGTCTCGACGTAGGGCGGGACCCGGCCGGCGAACAGAGCGTCGCTCGAGAGGTGGACGAGACGAGCCCCCACCGAGGCCGCCACCGCCGCCACCGTCGCCGACCCGTCGACGATCGTCGGTCGGGCTGCCGCGCCATCGCGGACGTAGGCGGTGTGCAGCACCGCAGCAGGGCGCAGCCCGGCCACCGCGGCGGTCACCGCTGCGACGTCGCGCACGTCGAGCAGCGCATGGGACGGCGCCGTCACCTCCCAGTCGGTGGCTGCGGCGGCCCGCAGCACGGCGCGACCGAGCAACCCCGAGCCGCCGGTCAGCAGCAGCCGTCGCACGCGACCTGGCCTCAGCGCCCGGTGAACCGGGGCGGGCGCTTCTCGAGGAACGCCGTGCGACCCTCGACGGCGTCGTCGCTGGCCCACACCCGGGCGAACATGGCCTGCACCTCGTCGTCGTATCGGACCGGCGCCGATCGTTCGAGCGACAGCTTGTGACCCGCTACCGACAACGGCGACAGCTCGGCGATCGTCGCCGCCCAGGCCAGCGCGTCGCCCAGATCACCCAACCGGTGCACCAGGCCGAGCGCGTAGGCCCGCTCGGCGGGCAGCTCCTCCGCGGCCAGCAGCACCGCCCGGGCCGCAGACCCACCCGCCAGCAGGGCCAGACGCTGGACCGTCCACGCGTCGACCATCAGCCCGAGTTTGGCCGCCGGCACCCCGAAGCGGCTGCGGGGCGTGGCCACGCGCAGGTCGCACGCCAACGCCAGCTGGCTTCCGGCGCCCAACGCCGGCCCGTCGACCGCGGCGATCGTCGCCACCGGCATGGTCCCGAACCCACGCAGCACCGTCTGCAGCGCTGCGCCGAACTCGTCGCCCTCGACCCCGGTCAGGTCGGCGCCGGCGCAGAACACGTCGTTGCGACCGGTCAGGACCACGGCCCGGGCGTCGACGGCGTGGGCCTGGGCCGCGGCCAGGGCGACCAGCGTCTCGTGATCGACCGCGTTGCGCCGCGCCGGGCGGTCGAGCGCCAGCTCGAGCACCCGGCCGTGCCAGGTGACGTGGACGCTCATCAGACCTCCAGCACGAGGAGCACGTCCCCTTCGACGACGCGGCTCTCCGGGGCGACCCGGATCTCGACGACCCGTCCCGCCTGCGGCGCCGCCACCGGGATCTCCATCTTCATGCTCTCGAGGACGACGAGCTCGTCACCCTCCGCCACCACGGCGCCCACCTCGGTCCGCACCTGCCACACGTTGGCGGTGATCTCGGTCCTCACCAGCAGCATCGGGTCCTCCCCCGTCCGCGAACCCGGCGTGGCACGCTCCGTGCCGCGCTCGCCCCCGGAGCAGACGCAGGCTAACCGTCGGACCGGCGACCGACCCACCTCTGCATGGGTGGCGCGATCGACACCCTGAGCGAACCGTGTCGGATACGGTCATCCTCGCGATGGCCGTCGAGAACATGTCCCTTCCGGCCGAGTCCGTGGTCTCACCGCCCCGGCCCTCGGCCGCGCGCTCGTGGGGCGTCGACCTCGGCCGCGCGTTGGCGGCCGTGGCCGTCGTGGTCATCCATGCCTGCGCGTCCGGCGCCGGGGTCGTGTCCTCGGGCGCGGCGACCCTGCGCGAGCTCGTCAGCTTCGCCGTGCCGTTCTTCCTGGCCACGTCGGCCTTCTTCGCGGTCCGCTCGATCAGCACCACACGCTCGGCCTGGTCGATCAGCCGGGCCCGACTGGGCCGGCTGCTCCTGCCGTTCGTGGCCTGGACCGTGATCTACATCGGGCTCAAGGCGGTGTCGGCGCAACTGGCCGACGAACCCGACCGGCTGAAGACCCTCTTCCGCGACCCGGGCCGCCTCGTCTTCCTCGGAGGCGCGTCGGTCCAGCTGTACTTCCTCCCCATGCTGGCCGTGGGCATGCTGCTGCTCCCCCTCGTCGACGCCGTCGCCCGTCGCCTGCGGTACCGCGCCGACGCCATCGGCTTCGCGGCGGTGTCGCTCGTGCCGTACTGGTACCTCGGGTGGAACGGCAACGCCTACGACATCGCCACCGCCACCGCGTTCCGCGATCTCGTCTCCCCCGATCGCACCAGGGCCGTCGACGCCGTCGTGCGCCTGCTGCTCGTCGGACTGGCCTGGGCCGCCCGACTCCTCCCGTACCTCGCCCTCGCCGTCGTGGTGCGCGTGTACCGGCTCGACCGCGAGCGACCCCGCTGGCTGCTCGCCGCCGCCGCCGCGCTCTTCCTCGCGGTCGAGGTGCTCAACCGGCCGTTCCAGCCGTACATCCTGCGCGAGCTGGCGGTGTCGTTCACGCTGCTGGTGCTGTGCTTCGCCGTGCCGTCGCCCCGCGCCGGTGCGCTCGTCGGGCGGGCCGTCGACAACATCGCCAAGCACTCGTTCGGGATCTTCCTGGCCCACACCGCGGTGCTGCAGGTGGTGCAGGACCTCGTCGACAAGGCGAAGCCTGGCTACCTCGACACGATCACGCCCACCAAGGTGGTCCTCACGGCGGTGCCGACCTTCCTGCTGGCGTGGCTCGGTGCGGGGATCATCAGCCGCGTCCGACCGCTCCGCAAGCTGCTCGTGGCCGGCTGAACACCGCCGGAACGGGCCGTCACGCCTCCTCGACGTGGGCCAGGACCTTGCGCAGGAGCGCGGCCAGCTGCGCCTGCTCGCGCGCCGACAGCGCCTCGGCGACGGCCGTCTCGTGCTTGTTGAACACCGGGAACAGGCGTCGGATCAGCGTGCGCCCGCGCCCGGTCAACGCCACCACGACGAGCCGCCTGTCGGTCGGGTGCGCGCCCCGCACCACCAGGCCCCGCCCCTCGAGCGTGGTCACGATGCCGGTGAGCGTCCCCTTGCTGACCCCGCACTCCTCGGCCAGGTGCCGCGTCTCCTGCGAGCCCCACACCCACAGCACGTACAGCGCCGTGAACCCGGTCCACGACAGCGAGTCCGCGCCCAGGACGTCGCGTTCCATGCGGTGCCGCACGGCGTTGGCGACCCGGTACACGTTGGCCACCACGGCCATGGCGGCGAAGTCGATGTCGTGCAACTCGCCGACCCGCTCGGCCACCTGGGCTTCGCGTTCGGTGGGCGCGTCCCACGTCGGTGCTCGTCGGATCGGGGGTTTCGCGGGGTTCGCGCTCATCGAGCGGGAACCTAGCGGCCCGCCCTGGCAGCCCGCGAGCCGCAACCCGCGTCAGCGCGGCGGCCGGCGCACGATCAGGTCGGCCACCAGCGCCGTCCATCCCGTCTGGTGCGAGGCGCCGAGGCCGGCCCCGATGTCGCCGTGGAAGTACTCGTGGAAGAGCAGGTCGTCGCTCCAGCGCGGATCGTCGAACAGCGCCACCCCACCGAAGCACGGCCGCCGCCCGTCGGGACCGCGCCGGAACAACCCGATCAACCGCTCCGAGAGCTCGTCGGCCACCCCGTCGAGGTCGAGCCGGCGCTCCGAGCCCGTCGGCATCTCGACGACGACGTCCGAGCCGAGGTACTTGCGGTAGCGGCGCAGCGCCTCGATCAGCAGGTAGTTGATGGGGAACCACACCGGACCACGCCAGTTCGAGTTCCCGCCGAACGCGCCGGTGCGGCTCTCGGCCGGCTCGTAGCCCAGCGTGTACGTGGTGGCGTCGACCTGGAGCACCAGCGGCGCCGCGGCGTGCTCTCGCGACAGCGAGCGCACGCCGTGCGGCGACAGGAACCGGGCCTCGTCGAGCATGGCGCCCACCAGCCGCGTCAGGCGCTCGGGGCTCACGACCGACAGCAGCGAGCGCTGGTGGCGGCCGGGCAGGAAGCTGTGCGCCACCACGCTCGCCTCCTCGGGTCGGTTGGCCAGGAACCACTCCATGCGCGCCGCGAAGTCGACCAGTTGGGCGCGCAGCTCCGGCTCGACGATCGCCACGGCCGTGAGCGGGATGAGCCCGACGAGCGAGAACGCCCGCAGCCGCACGTGGCGACCGTCGGGCAACGAGAGCTGGTCGTGGTAGAAGCCCGTCTCCTCGTCCCACAGGCCGTGGGAGTTCATGGCCGAGGCGATCAGCGTGAAGTGCTCGAAGAACTTGGTGGCCACGTCCTCGTACACGCGATCGTGCCCAGCTAGCACGAGCGACATCTCCAAGAGGTCGAGGCAGTACTTGGCCATCCACGCGCTGCCGTCGGACTGCTCGAGCACCGCACCGCCGGGCAGGCCCGACGAACGGTCGAAGGGGCCGATGTTGTCGAGGCCCAGGAAACCGCCCTCGAACACGTTGTTGCCCTCGGCGTCCTTGCGGTTCACCCACCACGTGAAGTTGAGGAGCAGCTTGTGGAACAGGCGGGCCAGGAAGGCCACGTCACGCGAGCCGTCGATCTCGAACACGCGCAGCGCGGCCCACGCGTGCACCGGCGGGTTCACGTCGGAGAACGCCCACTCGTACGCCGGGATCTGCCCGTTGGGGTGCATGTACCACTCTCGGCACAGCAGGATCAGCTGCTCCTTGGCGAACGCCGGGTCGAGATGGGCGTAGGCCACGGCGTGGAACGCCAGGTCCCACGCCGCGTACCACGGGTACTCCCACGGGTCGGGCACCAGCAGCACGTCGGCGTTGTTGAGATGACGCCACGACGCGTTCCGTCCCCGCGGCGGGGGCGGCGGCTGGCCCGGGTCGCCGTCGAGCCAGCGGGCCATGTCGAGGTGGTACCACTGCTTCGACCAGGTGAGCCCGGCGAAGGCCTGACGGGCGATGTGGGCGTCGTCGTCGCTCGTGCCGGCGGGCAGCAGCGACGCGTGGAACGCGTCGGCCTCGGCGCGGCGCTCGGCCATCACGTCGTCGACGGGACGCCGCGGGTCCTCGACCTCGCCCGCCGCGCCGAACCGCAGCTGGATGGTGCGGCTCTCGCCGGCGGGCACGCTCGGCCGGTACCACAGCGCCGCCTTGGTGCCGCGCTGCGACGGGTTCACCGTGGCGGCGCCGTGCACCACGTGATCGACGATGCCGTCCTTCGGATACGCCCCGCCGTCGGCGCCGAACAGCCGACGCATGTTCGTCTCGTTGTCGCAGCACAGCACCTCGGGGTCGCCGTCGCCCGCCAGCGCCACCTCGCCGAGCCGCGGGTGGTGGCCGCGCACCATGCGCCCGTCGAACCAGAGCTCGGGCCGCTCGTCGGTCGGCTCGTCGCGCGGTCGGTCGTCCCATGCCCACGTGTTGCGGAACCACACGGTGGGGAGCACGTGCAGCGTGGCCGTCTCGGGGCCATGGTTCGTGACGACGACCTCGACGCACACCGCATCGACCGAGCTCTTGGCGTAGCGCACCTCGATGCCCCACCAGCGGTCGTCGGCGAACACCCCGGTGTCGCCCAGCTCCTCCTCGAACTCGTCGCGGCTGCGCCGACGCGACTCGGCCACGAGGCCGGCGTACGGGAACTCGCGCTGCGGGTAGTGGTAGCGCATGGTCTGGTACGCGTGCGACGGCGTGCCGTCGAGGTACCACCAGTACTCCTTGACGTCCTCGCCGTGGTTGCCCTCCGGCCCGGTCACGCCGAAGAAGCGCTCCTTCACGATCGGGTCGACGCCGTTCCAGAACGCCAGGGCCAGGCAGACGCGCTGGTGGTCGTCGCACCAGCCGGCGATGCCGTCCTCGTTCCACCGGTAGGCGCGGCTGCGCGCATGGTCGTGCGGTAGGTAGCTCCACGACTCGCCCGTCGGGCCGTAGTCCTCGCGCACGGTGCCCCAGGCGCGCTCGGCCACGTACGGACCCCAGCGGCGCCACGCCGCCGTGCCCTCGTCGGCGGCCGTCAGCCGGGCGCGCTCGGCATCGTCCATGGCACGCAGCGTAGGCGCCGGTGCACCATCGACGACCGGCGCGAGGCGGTGCGACACGATGGGGCGATGCAGCCGCCGCGCCCGTTCCTCGCCCTCGGCCCCCAGCAGTGCACCAACCTCGCCGAGTCGTCCCGGCGCGAATGGCTGGTGGCCGACGGCCTCGGCGGGTACGCCACGGGGACCGTGGCCGGCGTGCGCCGCCGCCGGTACCACGCCCTGCAGGTGGTCGCCGGCGCCGAGGCGGGGGTGCGACGCGTCGGCCTGGTGTCGCTCGAGACGGTGCTGGTGATCGGCGACCGGCGCGTGCGTCTGGCCACGGACGCCTGGGCGAGCGGCGTGGTCGATCCGACCGGCCACGAGCTGCTGGTCGGGTTCGACCTGACAGACGGGGTGCCGCGGTGGCGCTGGCAGGTGGGCGACGTAGTGCTCGAGCGCGAGATCGCGGCCCGCTACGGCGAGGCGACCGTCGCCATCGTGCACCGCGTCGTGCGCGCCGCCGCACCCGTGCGGCTCGAGATGGTGCCGCTGTGCACGTGGCGCGACGTCCACGGCGAACGGCTGGCCGGACCCGAACCGTCGATCGTGCCGGTCGACGGCGGCTTCGTCTTCGAAGGGCGCTACCGCGTCGACGGGCCCGGTTGGCAGCCGGGCGGCCAGTGGTACCGGGGGATGTGGCTGGGCGAAGAAGCCGACCGCGGTCTGGCGGCCGTCGAGGACCTGTGGGCGGCCGGCCGCTTCAACGTCGCGCTGCAGGCGGGCGAGCACGCCAGCGTGGTGGCGCGCGTGGGCGAGCTGGCCGCACCGTCGCCGGAGGGATCGCTCGTCGTGGCCGACGCCCGCCGGCGCGCCGTCGACGTGCTGCGGGCCACCGGTGCCACCGATGCGGTCGACGCCCAGCTCGTGCTGGCGGCCGACCAGTTCGTGGTGCGGCGCCCGTCGGGACCGGCCATCGTGGCCGGCTACCCGTGGTTCGGCACGTGGGGCCGGGACACGATGATCGCCTACGACGGCCTGCTCCTGGCGACGGGCCGCGTCGAGGAGGGGCGCCGCCTGCTGGCAGCCACCGGCGCCAGCGTCACCGACGGGCTGGTGGCCAACACCACCGACTCGGGGCAGCCCGAGTACAACACGGTCGACGCCACGCTCTGGTTCCTCCATGCGCTCGACCGACACGTGGCCGCCACCGGCGACCTCGACCTCGTGCGCGAGTTGGCCGGCACACTCGACGAGATCCTGCGCCGTCACCTCGACGGCACGCGCCACGGCATCGGCGTCGACCCACTCGACGGCCTGCTGGCGGGCGGCGAACCGGGTACGGCGCTCACATGGATGGACGCTCGCCTCGACGCCGGCCCCGTCACGGCGCGGGCCGGCAAGCCGGTGGAGGTCAACGCGCTGTGGGTGAACGCGCTCGGCGCCATGAGCAACCTGCTGCCGCGCATCGGCATCGACGACGGCCCGTGGCGCGGCGCGTTCGCCCGGGCCGCCATTTCCTTCGAGCGGTTCGTGCGCGCCGACGGCGGCGGGCTCGTCGACGTGCTCGACGGCGACCCCGTCGACAGCGCCACGCTGCGACCGAACCAGTTGCTGGCCGTGTCGCTGCCCAACGCGCCGCTGCGCGACGCCGGCACCGTGCGCACCGTCGTGCAGGCGGTCGCCCCACTCGTCACGCCGCTCGGCCTGCGCACGCTGCACCCGAACGATCCGTCGTACCACGGTCGGCACCGGGGCGATCGAGCCGCCCGTGACGGCGCCTACCACCAGGGCACGGTGTGGCCGTGGCTGATCGGCCCGTACGTCGACGCCTGTCACCGGGCCAACGTGCCCACGGTCGGCCTGCTCGACGGGTTGGAGCGTCACCTCGGCGAGTGGGGCCTCGGGTCCATCTCGGAGACCACCGACGGCGACGCCCCGCACGACGCCACGGGCTGCCCGTTCCAGGCCTGGTCCGTCGCCGAGGTCCTGCGCGTGCGTCGCATCCTGCAACGAACCGAGCCGTTGGCCGGCCTGCTGGCGTAGCGCACGGGATACTCCGTCACACCCCCTCGTCAGACTGGGGGGCATGTTCAGCGAACTCGTCGACCAGGTCTCGTCGCTCGACGACGACGGGGTGGCGGCGCGGTTCGTGGAGTTGGAGCTGGCGGCGCGGCGGTTGGAGGCCGAGCTGGCCGCGGTGGTGGGCGAGGCCGAGCGGCGCAAGCTCGCTGCTGTCGACGGGCACGGCAGTGTGAGGGGCTGGTTGCGGGCCCGGGCGAACTGGTCGGATCAGCAGTGCACGAGCCGGGTCCGGTTGGCGCACCTGATCGAGCGCGAACCATCGATCGGTGACGCGCTGGTCGAAGGGACCCTGGGGGTGGCCCAAGTCGGGCTGTTGGCGGCGGCGTCGGCGAACCCGCGGTGCGGGCGTGATCTGGGCCCGTTCGTGCCTGAGTTGTTGGCCGAAGCGCAGCGGCTGGGATTCAAAGACTTCGGCAGGCTCGTGGGCCGGTGGGAAACCCTGGCCGATGTCGATGGTGCCCATCGCGCGGCCGAAGCGACGAACGCAGCGCGGCGGGCGTCGATGGTCGCATCGGGCGGCGCGTGGTACCTGTCAGGGTTCGGTGGTGCCGTCGACGGCGCGGCGATGATCGAGGTGTTCGACCGGTTCTGTCAGGCCGAGTTCCTCGCCGACGTCGAAGCCGCTCGGGCCGAGCGCTGTGATCCCGGGGCGGAGCCGTCGGTGTTGCCCCGCACGGATGCGCAGCGCCGGTTCGATGCGTTGCGGGCCATCTTCGACGCCGCCGCGTCGGCCCCGCCCGATCGCGTGGCGCCCGAGCCGGTCGTGAACCTGAACTGCGACATCGTCACGTTCTCCGAGCACCTCGTGCGTCGCCGGGTCATCGACCTGCTCCCCGCGGGCCTGCCGACGCTGTCGTTGCGTGACCGGCGGTGCGAGAGCACCAGCGGCATCCCGGTGACACCCGACGACGTGTTGCGTGCCGCCATGGCCGGGCACGTGCGCCGGGTGGTGTACGACAGCGACAACGTCGTGATCAACATGGGTCGCAAACGCCGCCTGTTCACCGGTGCCGCCGCCGAGGCGTTGCGGTTGGCCACCCCGGTGTGTGGGCATCGCGGATGCCGCGTCACCGGCCGTAGATGCCAGCTCGATCACCTCGACGAATGGCAGGACCACGGCCCGACCGACCAGGACAACGGGGCACCCCGATGTCCGACCCATCATCGGGCGAAGCGGCGCGGCTTCCGCGTGCGGCGGGACGACGACGGGCACTGGCACACCTACCGACCCGACGGCTCCGAGATCCTTCCGGTGTAGCAGCGCGCCCGCGGTTCAGCCCGCCAGCGCCTCGGTGGCGAGGTCGCGGTACGCCTCGATGGCGGCCAGGTGCTGGTCGACGCGCGTGTAGCCGAGCGGCGCCACGCCCATGAACGCGCTCGACGTGTCGAACGTGCGCACCGACAGGTGGGTGCCGCCGACCTCACGCCACCGGCGCACCGTGTCGGCCACCGCCTTGGGCCCGGTCGACCAATCGACGAGGCCCTCGAAGCCGAACGTCGACGCGTCGCGGCCCTGTGCGGCCAGCAGCTCGTGCAGGCGCACGACCGATGCACGTGCCCGCTCGCCCGCGTTGCCGGCCACGAACCCGGCACCCAACCGCGCCGCCCGGGCCAGCTGGGGTTCGGCGCCGCCGCCGAACCACACCGGCACCGGCTCCGGCGGCAGCGGCAAGATGCCGGCCCGTTCGATGTGATGGAAGCGGCCGTGGAACGTCACGAGAGGCTGGGACCACAGCAGCTGCATCACCTCGATCTGCTCGGTCATGCGGGCGGCGCGGGTCTTGAAGTCGGTGCCGAGCGACTCGTACTCGACGTAGTTCCACCCGGTGCCCACCCCGAGCCGCAGCCGGCCACCCGACAGCACCGCCACCTCGGCGGCTTGCTTGGCCACCAACGCCGTCTGACGCTGCGGCAGCACGAGCACGCCGACCTCGAGCTCGATCGTGCGGGTCAACGCGGCCAGGTAGCCGAACAGCACGAACGGCTCGTGGAACGCGTCCTGCTCGGTGTACGGCCCCCACAGCTTCGGATCGCGGTCGGCGTGCTCGGCGCCGAGCACGTGGTCGTACGTGACGAGCCGGCCGAGGCCGAGCTCCTCGACCCCCTGGGCGAAGTCGCGGATGGCGATCGGGTCGCTGCCGATGTCGCTGGTCGGGAACACGGCACCGAGCTGCATGACGTCCTGGGTCCTCCCCGACGGCCCCCACGGCCGCTCGTCGTCGACCCTACTCAGCGCGCCGGGTCGAGGACGCGACGCCTCACGCCGAGCTGCCGTGGGCGTGGTCGCAGAGCCGAGTCTCGCCGGGCTTGATCTGACCGGCGCCCAGCCCTTCGAGCGCGGCGAACGGGCCGCAGGCGTTCGGCGTGATCCACACGTGCAGCATCGGCGCCGGCGCGAACTTCTGCCCGAACGCACACGTGCCGTCGGCCCGCGTGATGCCGACGACCCGCGAACCGTTCGGCC
>JANPGL010000215.1:0-3310 GCA_031423915.1 Actinomycetes bacterium
CGAACATATGTTCGGTACACTGTCGGGACCGTGCTTGGTGTGTCCGACACGATCGAGGGGCTCGACCCCTCTCACATAGGGTGCAGCCCCGGCCTGTTGGCCGAGGCGTGCGCCGAGCTGCACCGGCTCCAGGCGGTCATCATCGAAGCGGTCGGCGTGTTCAACGCGCAGGGGTTGTGGGCGTTGGACAACGCCACCTCGATGACCGGCTGGTTGAAGGCGTTCGCCGGGGTGTCGGGCTCGACCGGTGCGGCGTGGACGGTCCTGGCGCGCAAGCTGCGTGAGTTGCCTGTCACGGCCGCCGCCGTGCGCGAGGGCCGGTTGACGTTCGATCAGGCGCGGGCGCTGACCGCACGGCTGGATGCCGACCTGTTGCCCGCGTTCGGAGAGGACGAAGAAGCGTTGGTGCCGATCCTGGCCGGGCTCTCGGTCGACGACATCCGGCGCGCCATGGCCGAATGGGCGGCCCGCGTGCGCGCCGTGCTCGACGACAAGCCTCTACCCGACGAACGCCGCGGCCTGTTCCTGTCCCAGCTCGGCGACGAGTGGGTGTTGGACGCGACGTTGACGCCCGAAGGCGGCGAGCTCCTCGCCCGCGCCATCACCGAAGCCATGTCGCGAGATGGCGACGGTGAACCCGTCCGCACCGCATCGCAGCAACGCGCCGACGCCCTCGTCGACATGGCCCGCTGGTTCCTCGACCACCGGAAGAGCCCGCCCTCCACTCGACGCCGCCCGCACATCGACCTCGCCGTCGGCGTCGATGATCTCGCCGACGACGGCCCGGCGCGAACCTCGTCCGGGATGATCCTCGACCCCACCACGCTCTCGCGCTTGTCGTGCGATGCGATGGTCAGCCCGCTCCTCGTCAGCGGGCGGGCGCATGTCCTGCACTACGGCATGTCGAAGCGCACCGTCGGTACGGCTCTGTTCCTGGCGCTCGTGGCCCGCGATCGGCACTGCCGCTGGCCCGGCTGCGACCGCGCCCCCGACTGGTGCGACGGTCACCATCTCACCCACTGGACCAAAGGCGGGCCGACCGACCTCGACAACCTGGCCCTGTTCTGTACCCGCCACCACCATGTCCTCCACAAGCCCGGATGGACCGTGAAACTCGACCTCTACGACGCCACGCTCCACATCACCGCACCGGACGGTCGCGTCCTGCAGAGCCGACCACCGCCGCTCGCCGTACCCACCCGACTCTTCGACACCTGCTAGCAACCTCACCCGGAGGCGACCATCGCCAGCAGTAGCGTCCACGGCATGGGCAGGGCGTTCGATGCGGTCCTCTTCGACTGGTGCGGGACGCTCGTCGACTACCCCACGAAAGAGGACCGGTTCCGGCGCGTCCTCGCGGCGCTCGGACGGCCATGCGATCGTGACGCCGTCGCACCACTCGCCCGGGCGTACCGACACGCGGAGGCGACCCCGGAGGCTCAGCGGGCGGACGAGCGGTGTGACCTCTCGCCGGCCGACCACGCCGCGACCAAGTTGCTGATCGGCCGTCTCGCCGGGTTCGACGACGAGCTGGCCGAGGCGATCGAACGGTCGTACAGCGACTTGGCGACATACCCGGCCTACCCCGAGAGCGCCGAGGTCATCGCCGCGCTTCACAAGCGAGGCATCTCGATCGCCATCGTCAGCGATTTCCACATCGACATCCGGCCGCACCTCGACGCACTCGGCGTGCTCGGCTGCATCGGCGGCTTCGCTCTGTCGTGCGAGGTCGGCGTCACGAAGCCGCACCGGCGCATGTTCGAGGCCGCCCTCGAGATGATCGCCGCGCCGCCAGGGCGATGCCTGATGGTCGGCGACAACCCACGGCCCGACGGCGGCGCCGCCGACCTGGGCATCGCCACGCTGCTCCTGCCGCTGCGCCGTCCTCCTCGACCGCCGTTGCTGCGCGCTGTTCTCGCACTGGCCGACGCGAGATCTTGAGGTTGTTGACCCTCAGTGCGGTCGGAGCCAGTGCGTGTACACCGCCGCCAGCGTGGCCAGGTCGGCGATCTTCACGCACTCGGTCTCGCGGTGGGCGTCGGTGATGCGGCCCGGGCCGAAGATGACCTTCTCGGCGGCAAAGCCGTCGTAGCGCAGCGCGTTCGTGCCGAACGGGGCGATCGTCGGGGTGGTGCCGGCCCATGCCGCCAGGTCGCGCACCAGCTGGCCGTCGGGCGACTGATGGAACGCTCGGCTACCTGCGCCCACACCGGGCTGGGGCGGCGGCCAGGGCTCGACGTCGACCGGCAGCGGGCAGGCGGCGCGCACGATGGCGGCCATCCGTTCGAACTCGACCTCGGGGTCCTCCCCCGGCGAGATCCGACGACCCGCCTGCGCCCAGCAGCGGTCGGGGACCACGTTGCCGCCGGTACCGCCCTCGATCAACGTGACGGTCAGCGTGCCCGAGCCGAGCTCGGTGGTGCCGCCCGCGGCGAGCAGCCGGCGGTGCTCGTCCTGCAGCGCGGCGATCACGGGCGCCATGGCCTCGATGGCGTTCTCGCCGAGGTGCGGCGTGGCCGAGTGCGCCGATCGACCGTTCACCGTGATGCGCAGGCCCACCCCACCCTTGTGTCCGTAGACGGGGGCCAGCTCGGTCGGCTCGGCCACCACGAGCTGGCGCACGTCGAGCGAACGATCGTCGGCCCAGTCGCGGAACGCCGCCGCGCCGAGCAGGCCACCCGCCTCCTCGGCGATCGAACCGACGACGTACACGGTGGGCGTCGGTCGCACGCCCTCGGCCCGCCACGCCTCGAGAAGGGCGCACATCACGCCCAGCGACGCCTTGGTGTCGAGCGCGCCGCGGCCCCAGACGTGGCCCTCCTCCACGCGCCCGTCGAAGGGGTCCTCGATCATGTGCTCGACGGTGACGGTGTCGGTGTGCACGTCGAGGACCACCACGTCGGCGGTGTGGCCGGGCACCACGGCGTAGACGTTCGGGCGATCGTCCACGACGTCGTGGAGCACCACTTCGGCGGCACCGAGCCCCTCGGCACAATCGGCGACGGCCTCGGCCATGGCCCGCTCTCCCGGGGCGCCGCTCTTGGCGCCGGCGTGCAACGGGTTCACGCTCGGGATGCGCACGAACCGCGACACCCATTCGGCCAGCCGCTCGGCGGACGGTTCCATGGCCAATTGTCGCACGCCGCCGAACCGACCGATCACGGTCGGTCAGGACGGCGACAGGTGGGTCCGTTCCCCGTCGTGGTCGAAGATCGAGATGATCTCGGCCGGGCCCTCGTGGGCCGCCATGGCATGCGGCGTCATGGTCCCGAACTCGGCCGCCTCGCCGGCGCGCACCAGCAGCTCGCGC
>JANPGL010000216.1:0-5236 GCA_031423915.1 Actinomycetes bacterium
CGTCGTGCTTGAACGGCGAGACGACGATGGCGGCCAGGTCGTCGCCGCACTGGGCCACCGCAGCCCGGACGCTCTCCAGATCGTTGAACCGGTAGTGCACGAGATGGGCCCGGTCCTCGGGCGTCGTGCCGTTGCGGTTCGGGGTGCACCACGGCGCCGCACCGTGATAGGCACCCTTGGCCACCATCACCTTGCGGCGCCCAGTGGCGTTCCGCGCGATGGTGACGCAGATCGTCGTGGCGTCGGTGCCGTTCTTGGCGAGGACCGCCCAGTCGGCGTGGTCGACGGTCGCCACCAGCAGCTCGCTCAGCTCGACGATGAGCGGCGACGGGCCGTTCTGGCAGTCGGCCAGCGCCGCCTGCCGGCGGACCGCAGCGTCGACGCCCGGGTGGTGGTGGCCGAGCACGATCGGCCCGTAGCTGCACATGAAGTCGACGTACTCGTTGCCGTCGACGTCCCAGATGCGCCCACCCTGGCCCCGGGCCAGGAACTGGGGAAAGCCCTCGGGCAGGGCATTGGCGCTCTGGTGCCCGTACATCCCGTTCGGGATCACGGCGCGGGCGCGGGCGCGCCACGCGTGGTCGGCGTCGAGTGGATGGGCGTCGAGTGAGGTCATCGTGCACCTTCCGGGTCGTGTCGACGATCCTAAACACGGGACCTTCACCGCGACGGCTTCACGAACCCCACGGAGTGTCGCCGGGTTCTCGAGGCGTCGGCGCGGGTACGGGGATGAGCGGTCCGAGTCCGTAGGCTCCGTGCATCAGGAACGCCAGGTGGGTGTCGTGAGGATCGAGGACTACGGGCTCATCGGCGACACGCAGACGGCCGCACTCGTCGGCCGCGACGGGTCGATCGACTGGCTCTGCCTCCCGCGCTTCGACTCGGGCGCGTGCTTCGCGTCGCTCCTCGGCAGCGACGACCACGGGTCGTGGCTCCTCGCCCCCGCAGCCGGCGGGGTCGCCTCCTCGCGCCGGTACCGCGGGGACACCCTGGTCCTGGAGCACACGTTCGAGACGCCCGACGGCACCGTCCGGGTGGTCGACTTCATGCCGCCGCGCGGGCGCGATCCCGATGTCGTGCGGCTCGTCGAGGGCGTGAGCGGGCGAGTGCCGATGCAGATGGTCCTCACCATCCGCTTCGACTACGGACGGTCGATCCCCTGGGTCCGTCAGCTCGACGGTCGCTTGCGGGCCATCGCCGGGCCCGACGCGCTGGTGCTCGACACGCCCGTGCCGACGCACGGCGAGCACCTGCGCACCCTCGCCACGTTCGAGGTGGCCGCCGGCGAGGTCGTGCCGTTCACGCTCACCTGGCACCGGTCGCACGAGGACCCGGGGCCGCCGATCGATGCGGTGGCCGCGCTCGCCGACACCGTGGCCTGGTGGGAGGAGTGGACGCAGCGGGGCACCTACCGCGGCGAGTGGCGCGACGCGGTCACCCGGTCGCTCGTGACGCGGAAGGCGCTCACGTACGCCCCGACGGGCGGGATCGTGGCCGCCGTGACGACGTCGGTGCCCGAACGGATCGGCGGGATCCGGAACTGGGACTACCGCTACTGCTGGCTGCGCGACGCCACGTTCACGCTGTACGCGCTGATGACGGCGGGCTACCGCGACGAGGCGCGCGACTGGCGCGACTGGCTCCTGCGAGCCGTCGCCGGCTCACCCGCCGACCTCCAGATCATGTACGGGTGCGCGGGCGAACGCCGGATACCCGAGCAGGTGCTCGGCTGGCTGCCGGGCTACGAGGGCTCGGCCCCGGTGCGGATCGGCAACGCCGCGGTGGACCAGTTCCAGCTCGACGTGTACGGCGAGGTGATGGACTCGCTGCACCAGGCGCGACGGATCGGCATCCCGACGGACCAGGAGGCGTGGTCCCTGGAGCTCGGCCTCATGGACTTCCTCGAGTCGCGATGGCGGGAGCCCGACGAGGGCATCTGGGAGACGCGCGGTGGGCGCCGCCACTTCACCCACTCGAAGATGATGGCGTGGGTCGCCGCGGACCGCGCCGTGAAAGCCGTCGAGCGCTACGGCAACCAGGGGCCGCTCGACCGGTGGCGGGCGCTGCGGGACGAGATCCATCTCGAAGTGTGCACGAAGGGATGGGACGCGGACCGCGGCACCTTCACCCAGTCCTACGGAAGCGCGGCGCTGGACGGCGCGCTGCTCATGATGCCCCTCGTGGGTTTCCTCCCGCCCGGCGACCCGAGGGTCCGCGGCACGGTGGCGGCCATCGAGCGCGAGCTGTGCAACGGCGGCTTCGTGCACCGCTACTCCCAGGACGACGACCGCGCCGACGGACTGCCGCCCGGCGAAGGCGCGTTCCTGGCCTGCACCTTCTGGCTGGCCGACAACTACGCGCTCGACGGTCGCATGGCGGAGGCGCGCGCGACCTTCGAACGGCTGCTCGCGCTGCGCAACGATCTCGGCCTGCTCGCCGAGGAGTACGACGTGACGGCGCGGCGGCAGGTGGGGAACTTCCCTCAGGCCTTCTCGCACGTGCCGTTGATCAACACCGCCCACAACCTGGCCATCGGGGGCGGCCCCGGTCAGGACCGTGCCGGTGAGACCCGAGGATCGGGGCGTTGACCGCCCCGCTCCGCTACTCGATACGCAGGCCCGAGATCGCCCGGGCGATCACGAGGCGCTGGATCTCGGACGTGCCTTCGAAGATCGTGTAGATCTTCGCATCGCGGTGCCAGCGCTCGACCGGGTACTCGCGCGTGTAGCCGTAGCCGCCGAGGATCTGGATGGCCTGTTCGGTCACCCACACGGCCACCTCGCCGGCCTTGAGCTTCGACATCGAGCCCTCGCCGTTGCGGTAGCTGCCGTTGCGGCTCAGCCAAGCGGCGCGCCACAAGAGCAGGCGGGCGGCGTCGATCTCCATGGCCATGTCGGCCAGCTTGAAGGCGATGCCCTGGTTCATGATGATCGGCTTGCCGAACGCCTTGCGCTCCTTGGCGTAGTCGAGCGCGTACTCGTAGGCGGCGCGGGCGATGCCGAGCGCCTGGGCGCCGACCGACGGGCGGGTCGCCTCGAACGTGGCCATGGCGGGTTGCTTCTCACCCGTGTGGCCCGATGCTTCGCGCGCTTTGGCCAGCTTGGCGTCGAGCTTCTCCTTGCCGCCGAGCAGGCAGCGACCGGGGATGCGCACGTCGTCGAGCACGACCTCGGCGGTGTGGCTGGCCCGGATGCCGTGCTTGGCGTACTTCTGTCCCTGCGACAGGCCCTTGGTGCCCGCGGGGACGATGAAGCTGGCCTGGCCTTTGGCCTTCAGCGTCGGGTCGACGGTGGCCACGACGACGTGGATGTCGGCGATGCCGCCGTTGGTGATCCACGCCTTGGTGCCGTTGAGGACCCACTCGTCGTTGGCCTCGTCGTACACGGCCTTGGTGCGCAGGCTGCTGACGTCGCTGCCCGCGTCGGGCTCGCTCACGCAGAACGCGCCGAGCTTCACGTCGTCGGCGGTGCCGTAGCACTGGGGCACCCACTCGAGGACTTGCTCGGGTGTGCCGTTGCCGGCGATGCCGGCGGCGGCCAGACCCGACCCCATGATGGCCAGGCCGATGCCTGCGTCGCCCCAGAACAGCTCTTCGAGCGCCACGGGAAGGGTGAGGCCGGTGGGGTCACCCATCATGGCGTTGGCCATGAAGTCGAAGGAGTAGAGGCCGACCTTGGCGGCCTCCTTCACGACGGGCCACGGGAACTCCTCGCGCTCGTCCCATTCGTGGGCGACGGGGCGGACGACGTTCTCCGCGAAGTCGTGCACCCACTTCTGGAGCTGGAGCTGGTCTTCGCTGAGCTGGAGGGAGAAGTCGGACACGATGCCACCTTCGACTGTCACGGTTACCGGGGGGTAGGGATCATTGTTACCCGAGAGTAACCAGCCGTCAAGCGCGCATCCCGTCCCGTCGGCCGCTCACTCGCAGAATCTTCGAAGATTCTGCGAGTGGGGCGTCGAAAGCTCGTTTGCCCTGGTGGCGGGGCCAGGCTCGGTACGCTCCACCCCATGACGGACCTGCCCCATCAGCTCGGCATGCCGCTCCGTGACGACGTCCTGCACCGTCGGTCCGCACTCCCTCGCAAGCCCGACCCGGTCGAACTGGTCGACACGCTGGCGCGTCTCGTCCCGCTCGACGTCGCCCGCGATACCGAGGCCCTGCACGCCGTGTCGTGCGGCGCCCCGGCCCGCATGGGCGACCGGATCGTCGACGCCTACGACCCCGACGATCACATCTGGCGCTACATGTCGGGCGGGCCGTTCGCCGACGCGGACGCCCTGGCCGCCTGGCTCGCCCCCCAGGCCGCGGCCACCGACGGGCTGGCACTGTGCGTCCGAGACCTGGCCACCGATCGGCCGGTCGGCGTGGTCAACTACCTGGCCAACCAACCCGAGCACCTCAAGGTGGAGCTGGGCTCCATCTGGTACTCGCCGCTCGTCCAGGGCACCGGCGTCAACGCCGAGGTCACGGCCTTGCTCTGCGCCCACGCCTTCGGGCTCGGCTACCGCCGCGTCGAATGGAAGTGCGACGCCCTCAACGAACGGTCACGACGCGCCGCGCTGGCGTTCGGCTTCCGGTACGAAGGCGTCCAGGAGGCGCACTACGTGATCAAGGGCCGCAACCGCGACACCGCGTGGTTCCGGATCCTCGACCACGAGTGGCCCGCGATCAGCGAGCGGTGGTCGGCTCGGCCGGCGCACTGACCGGGGCGGCATCGGGACGACCGACGCCGAGCAGCACCACGAGCGCGGCCAGCGTGAGCCCCGCGCCCACCAGGTAGGGCAGCGGCACGCGCACATCGAACAGCTTGCCGGCCAGCGCCGGGCCGGCGATGCGGGCCAGCGCGCCGGCCGACTGCTGGAACCCGAGCGCCTGGCCCCGTTGGTCGGGCGCCACGCCGTCGACGAGCAACGACGTGAGCGTCGGCGTGGCGATCCCCTGACCGAGCGCCAGCAGCGCCAGGGCCGGCACCAGCACCCACCACGACCGTGCCGCCGCCAGCAGCAGCAGGCCCGCCGCGCTGAGCACCAGCCCGGCGGTATAGGCCCGACGGCTACCGAGCCGCTTCGTCACCGGACCGACCAGACCTCCCTGCACGAGCACCAGGAACAGGCCGATGCCCACGAACACCGCCGAGGCCGAGCCGAGGGTCAGCCCGAACCGCACGTCACCGAAGCGTGAGAACGTGGCCTCGAACCCGCTGAACGAGCACGTGGCCGCGAAGGTCACCAGCAG
>JANPGL010000217.1:0-2371 GCA_031423915.1 Actinomycetes bacterium
ATGCGACGGCGAGCGAGCTGGCGAGGGCCTTCTTGATCGGGAGGTGCAGGACGGCCAGGTAGAGAGGTACGAGGAGGAATCCGCCGGCGTTGGCCAGCAGGCCGGCGAGGACCCCGACTGCGATGGCCACCGTGGAGAGGCGCACCCTTCCGGCGACGGGAGCAAGGGTCGGTGTCCCGGCGTCGGGTGGGTGGCGTTCGAGGAGGATGCGGAGGCCGAGCACCGCGACGATGGCGTCGGTCAGGCGGACGAGGAACCCGCCGCCGATCCAGTGGGTGGCGAGGGCGCCGATGATCGTGGCCGGTAGGCCGAACGCCACGCTCCAGCGGATGATGCGTGGATCGGAGTGGCCGCTGCCGCGGTAGCGGCGGTAGGCGACGAGCGTGCCGGGGATCGTGGCGGGCAGGGGTGAGGCGACGGCGATGATCGGCGGCACGCCGATGGCGGCCAGGAGGGGCGTGGCGATGGCGGAGCCGCCCTTGCCGAACATCCCACCGAGGAAGCCGACACCGGCGCCGATCAGTCCGATCAGAAGCCAGTGCACACGTCCAGAGGACCACGGCCCGCGCCCCAAGGTCCAAGACCTGATTCCGCTCGCGTCGGTAGGCTGTGCCTATGGACGTGCGCCAACTCCGCTACGTGCTGGCGGTGGTCGACGAGGGGACGTTCACGGCGGCCGCCCGTCGGTGTTTCGTGGCGCAGCCCTCGCTGTCGGAGGCGGTGCGGAACCTGGAGCGCGAGTTGGGCACGGCGCTGTTCGTTCGTGTCGGTCACCGGGTGATGTTGACGGCAGCGGGTGAGGCGTTCGTGGCTGCGGCGCGCCCGGCGGTGCGGTCCTTCGACGCCGTGGGGGAGGAGGTGGCTGCGGTCGTCGGTCTTGTCTCGGGGCGGCTCGACGTCGTGGCGCTGCCATCGCTGGCCCTCGACCCGGTGGCCCGGTTGGTCGGTGCGTTCTGCCGCGCACATCCCCAGGTGACCGTGGGTCTTGCGCATCCGGACGGCACCGACGATCTGTTGCGGGTCGTCCGGTCCGGTGCGAGCGAGCTCGGGGTGACCGAGACGCCCCTGTCGTCGACCGGCGGGCTCGTCGTTCATTCGTTGGGTCGGCAGGAGATCGTCGCCGTTCTACCGCCGGGGAGCGCGCGGCGGCGCCGCCTCACCGCGGCCCAGCTCGGCGCGCTCCCGCTTGTCACCCAGCCGGTGGGGACGTCCACGCGCGCGCTGCTCGACGCACTGCTGGCGTCGGTCGCGGCCCTGCCACTCGTCGCCGTCGAGACCGATCAACGCGAGGCGGTCATCCCACTGGTGCTGGAGGGTGCCGGAGCGGCGCTGCTGCCACGGGCGACCGCGCTGACGGCGGTGGACCGCGGCGCGGTGGTGGTGCCGTTCGATCCGCCGGTGGGACGTGACCTCGCCGTCGTCCATCGTGAGGGGGCGCTGTCGCCGGCGGCCCGGGCGTTCCTCGACGTCGCCGTCGCCGCTCCGAACACCTGACATCCCAGCCGGGGACCGTCAGGGAACCGGGCCGATGGCTACGTCCGCAGCCGCGTCGGGCTGGGGGAGCGCCCGACCGGTGACGACGAACCCGATCGCCACGACGAAGGCGACGAGGCTGGTCCACTCGTTCACGCGGAGCCCGGCGATGGTGTGGGCGTAGTCGATGCGGAGCCGTTCGACCAGGAACCGTCCGGTGGCGTACCCGGCGATGTACACCGCGAACAGCCGGCCCGGCTTGAGCCGGGCGTGCCGCTCCACGAGGAGGACGAGCCCGACGACGGCGAGGTTCCACAGCGACTCGTAGAGGAACGTCGGCTGGAACGTGGCGAAGGCCTCGAGGCCGGCGGGGCGGTGGGCGAGGTCGATCCGTACTGCCCACGGGAGGGTGGAGGGGCGCCCGAAGAGCTCCTGGTTGAACCAGTTGCCCCACCGCCCGATCGCCTGCGCGAGCGGTAGCGCCGGCGCAACGCCGTCGAGAAGCGGTCGCACCGCGAGGCCGCGACGACGTGCGACGACCAGTCCGGTGAGGACACCGGCGGCGATGCCTCCGGGGATCCCGAGGCCGCCGTCTCAGATGGCGAAGGCCCGCCACGGGTGATGGGTGTAGAGCTCGTAATCGGTGACGACGTGGTAGGCCCGAGCGCCGAGCACCCCGGCCGGTACCGCCCACGCGGCCAACCGACCGATGTCACCCGGCCGACCGCCCCGGGCACGCCAACGCCGATCGGCCAGCCCGGCCGCAGCAAGGACGCCGAACGCGATCATGAGCCCATAGGCCCGCAGCTGCAGCGGCCCGATGTGCACACCGTTGAGTGGAGGGCTGGGCAGCGAGGCGAGCATCAGGCGGTGGGCGACCGGCCGTGCCGGCCGGCGA
>JANPGL010000218.1:0-1639 GCA_031423915.1 Actinomycetes bacterium
TGGACGCGCTGCGGTGCCCGCCCGACGATGCCGACGTCACGACGCTCTCGGGCGGCGAGCGCCGCCGGGTGGCGCTGTGCCGGCTCCTGCTCAGCCGCCCCGACCTGCTGCTCCTCGACGAGCCCACCAACCACCTCGACGCCGAGAGCGTCGACTGGCTCGAGCGCTTCCTGCAGGACTACCCGGGCACCGTCGTCGCCATCACCCACGACCGTTACTTCCTCGACAACGTGGCGAAGTGGATCCTCGAGCTCGACCGCGGCAAGGGCTTCCCGTACGAGGGCAACTACACCGGCTGGCTCGAGCAGAAGCAGGCCCGTCTCCAGCAGGAGGAGAAGACCGCGTCGGCCAAGCAGCGCACGCTCGACCGGGAGCTCGAGTGGGTGCGCATGTCGCCCAAGGCCCGCCAGGCCAAGGGCAAGGCTCGACTGACCGCCTACGAGAAGCTGCAGGCCGACGCCGAGGCCAGCCGGGGCGACGACAACCGGCTCGAGATCATGATCCCGCCGGGCCCGCGCCTGGGTGATCTGGTCATCGAGTGCACCGGCGTGTCCAAGGGCTTCGGCGACCGCCTGCTCATCGACGACCTGTCCTTCACCCTGCCCCGCGCCGGCATCGTCGGCGTCATCGGCCCCAACGGCGCCGGCAAGACGACCCTGTTCCGCATGATCACCGGGCAGGACACGCCCGACGGCGGCACGGTGCGCGTGGGCGACACGGTGCAGCTCTCCTACGTCGACCAGAGCCGCGACACGCTCGACAGCGACAACACGGTGTACCAGGAGATCACCGGCGGCATGGACGAGATCAAGGTCGGTAACCGCACCCTGCACGGCCGGGCCTACTGCGCGGCGTTCGGGTTCAAGGGCTCCGACCAGCAGAAGAAGCTCGACGTGCTCTCGGGCGGTGAGCGCAACCGCGTGCACCTGGCCAAGGTGCTGCGGTCGGGCGGCAACACCCTGCTGCTCGACGAGCCCACCAACGACCTCGACGTCGACACCCTGCGAGCGTTGGAGGACGGCCTCGAGTCGTTCCCCGGCTGCGCGGTGATCATCAGCCACGACCGCTGGTTCCTCGACCGCATCTGCACCCACGTGCTGGCGTTCGAGGGCGACAGCCAGGTGCGCTGGTTCGAGGGCAACTTCACGGAGTACGAGGCGGTGCGCCGCAAGGAGCTGGGCGTCGACGCCGAGACCCCCCATCGGATCAAGTACCGGCCGCTCGCCCGCTGACGGCCGCGGCGTTGTACCGCAATGTACAACGCTGTACGATATCGCGGTGGACACGACCATGACCGTCAGCGAGGCGCGCGCTGCACTGCCGTCGGTGGTGGACCGCGTGCAGGCCGGCGACGAGATCACCATCACCCGCCACGGCGTACCGGTGGCCGTCGTCGTCCGCCCGGACACCCTGCGCACGCGGCGGGCCGAGCGAGCGATGACACTGGCCGCGTCGATCGACGACCTTCTGGCGCAGGGTCGCCGTACGGCGCTGGCCGACGCACCGGGGCTGTCCGCAGAGCGCGCCGAGACGCTGCTCGCCGACGTCCGAGCGTCGCGGTCGCACCGACGCTGACGTGGACGCGTTCGATGCCGACGTCCTGATCTACGCTGCAGTACCCGGCCACCTGCTCGGCCGA
>JANPGL010000219.1:0-21925 GCA_031423915.1 Actinomycetes bacterium
CCACCACGCTCGCCGCAGACGTACTGGTCGCCCGTTCGCACCGAGGTGGACGAGACGGCGGGCCGGCCCTCAGGGGACCGAAGTCGTCAGCCGCCGGCGCGCTGGGCGGGCGGGCGGGGCGACTGGGCGCCCGTGCCATCGAACTCGGCGCTCGGCTCGTGGCCGAGGTAGATCTTGCCGATCTCGGCGTACAGCGGGTGGGCGACCCATCGGTGGGTGGCGCAGCCATGGGCATCGCGCAGCTTGCGCTCGAGGGGGCTGTCCATGCGGATGGCCGACGTGCCCGCGGCGTTGTGCACCAGGTCGACCGCGTGCATGCAGGCGTTGGCGGCATGCGTGCAGGCCAGGCGGGCGTTCTGCGTAGCGGCGGCCGACGGCAGCTCGGCGCCGCCGAGCAGTTCGTCCTGCACCTCGTTCAGCGCTTCGAACAGGAAAGCGCGCGCCGAACGGTAGATGGCCGTGGCCTCGCCCATCTTGTGCTGGGCGATCGGGCGGTCACGCAGCAGCTGCGTGGTGGTGAACGGCGTCTTGGTGGCGGCGAGATCGGCGAATGCTTCGAGCGCGCCCTTGGCGACACCGATGGCCACGGCGGCCTTGTTGTAAGCCAGGCGCAGCGGCACCGGGATGCGGTAGACGGGGTTGTCGTAGAGCGCCGGGAACGTGACGAGGCCGACGTCAGCGTGACGGGCCGGCACGTGGCCGCCGTCGGTGCGCACGTCGTGGCTTCCCGAGCCGCGCAGGCTGGCAACGTCCCACGTGTCGAGGATCTCCCACTGGCTGCGGTGGAGGAAGAACATCTTGACGAGCGGCCCGCCCTCGGGCGTCTTCACGAGCTCGTCGTTCTCGAACACCGGGGCCGCCATGAAGCACCACTCGGCGTTGTGGCAGCCGCTGATGAACGTGGCCTGGCCCCACACGTTGTAGGAGCCGTCGGCGTTGCGCACGGCCCGGTTGGGCTTGGAGCCGGGGCCGCCGCCGCCGCACATGATGACGCGCGGGTTGTCGAGGTAGACCTCCTTGGCGATGACCGGGTCCATGCCGCCGGCCGCCATGGCGTTGATCTCGGAGCCGAGCATCACGTTCCAGCCGACCGAGCCGTCGATGGCCGAGATCGCCTCGAGGATCTCCATGGTCTCGAGCACCGTGGCGTCCTCGCCACCGAGCTCGCGGGGGATGGCGAACCGGAACAGTCCCTGGTCGACGAGGGCGTCGATCGTCTCGCCGGGCACGCGGCGCAGCTGCTGCGCACCGTCGCCGCCGGCCCGGATCACGTCGGCCAGCGCCGCGATCCGATCCAGCGGGCTCCCACTCAGCGTGCTCGTCGTCTCGATGACCGCCATGGCGATCCCTCCCCCGAATTGATCGTGAGGTGAGTTTAGGGGCAGACGGACCGCTCAGCGACCCGCGACCCCCGCAGGATCAGCTCAACTCGGCGACCCGGACCCGGGCGGCGTCTTTGTCCCGGAACCACAGCGCGTTGACGGCCACCCAGGGCTGGGACCCGGCCGGGATGTCGTCCTCGGTGAAGATGGCGCCCACCGGACAGGCGGGACGGCACAGGTCGCAACCGATGCAGGCGTCCGGGTCGATGTAGCAGACCGCGTCCTCGTCGTCGCCGTGGATGCAGTCGACCGGGCAGACCTCGATGCAGGACTTGTCCTTGACGCCGACGCACGGCTCGGTGATCACGTACACGGACGGCACGGCGCCGACCTCCTGGCGTTGGGGATGGACCGATCGCCCGTCGTTATAGTCGGTGGCGACGACCACAGGGGAGGTCCACATGGCGACGTGTCCGTTCCGCAGCGTGCTCGACCGCGCGCTCGACCTCGACGCCGACCCGGCGACGGCCGACCCGGGTGCCCGCAAGGAGTTCCCGCTCATGCCGGTCGGGCAGGCCATCGACATGGGCTTCGCGCCCGACGGTACGCCGCTGTTCGATCCCCGGGTCATGGAGACCGCCGAGTTCGTGCGCAACCCGTACCCGTACTACCGCATCCTGCGTGACCACTACCCGGTGTACTTCGACAAGCTGCACAACTGCTACTACGTGACCCGCTACGACGACATCACCGCGTGCTACCTCGACGACGAGGGCTTCAACACCATCCCCAAGGGCTCGTCGTCGGGCGTGCTCGGCAACACCCAGCTGGAGCTGAGCGGCATCGAGCACCGGCGCCGCCGCAACCTGTACGGCCGTCACCTGGTGGGCCAGGCGCTCGAGAAGCGGGTGCCCGCCATCCGCCGGCTGGCCGCCGAGATGATCGAGGACTGGAAGTCCGGCGTGCATGGCGAGTGGGTCGTGCCCGACCCCGCCACGGGCCGCTACACCGTCGAGCTGGGCAAGGCGTTCGCCAACGAGTTCCCCATCCGCGTCGTGTGCCAGGTGCTCGGCTTCCCCGACGAGGCGCGCGCCCAGTTCTTCTACTGGTACTCGTCGATGATGAACGGCCTCGGCGGTTCCGAGACGGCCCACCAGGGCCTTGAGGCCCGCCAGGACCTGGAGGACTATGTCGGCAGCCTCGTCGAGGCGCGCCGCAAGGAGCCCACGTACCTGACGGACGACGACGGCAAGATCCTCGGGCGCGACATCATCAGCGAGCTGTGCGCCACGAAGGTCGACGGCGACTGGCTGTCGACCGAGGAGATCACGTCGAACATCGCTCTCATCGTGGGCGGCGGCGGCGAGACGACCCGGGGCGCCATCCTCAACATGTGGTACCTGCTGCTCCAGCACCCCGACCAGTTCGCCGCCGTCCGCAACGACGACTCGCTGTGGGACGCCGCGTTCCACGAGACGCTGCGCCACTCGACCTCGATCGGCGGGCAGCCCCGCCACAACACGTTCGACGTGGAGATGCACGGCGTGCGCGTGCCGGCCGGCTCGCTCATGCACATGGTCGACGTGTCGGCCAACCACGACGACCGGGTCTTCGACGACCCGGAGCGCTTCGACCTGTTCCGAACCGATCTCTACAGCGGCAAGCTGCTGCGTTCGGGCTACCGCCAGGACGGCAAGGCGAGCCACATGGCCTTCGGCGTCGGCCCGCACCTGTGCCCCGGCGCGTGGATCAGCCACCAGGAATCGGTGACCGGCTCGCGCCTGCTGTTGGAGCACCTGGGCGACGTGAAGATCGCGGTGGACCGCATGCCGACCGACATCGACGGCGTGAGCCTCGCCCCCATCGGCCTCGGCGCCATCCGCGCCCTGTGGCTCGACGTGGAGCTGATCTGACGTGACGACCACCGAGGGCCGGCCGGCCGTGTCGCGCACCAGCGCGCCCGGCTACCGCACCTACGAGATCTACCAGCGGATGCGCGTCAACGAGACGACCGCGCTCATCAAGCCGCGCCAGCTCACCGCACCCGAGTTCCTGGTCGACCCGTACCCGGTGCTCACGATCCTGCGCGAGAACTACCCGTGCTACCGCGACTGGCCCGGCAACGCGTTCTGGATCACCCGCTACGACGACGTGACCTCGATCTTCGCCGACGAGGCCAACTTCGAGACCCGCTCGAAGCTGTGGTTCTACGGCGCCGAGGGCTACGGGCGCGATCTCAACGACGAGCTGGCCGTGCTGGCGTGCCGGGCCTCCCGCACGGACGCACACGCCCGGCCGTTGGCCAACGCCGTCATCGGCGACGTCGTCGCGCTCGGGGAGACCGACCTGGCCACCGAGTTCGCGGCGCGCTTCGCGCTGGAGCTGCTGGCTGTGCAGCTCGAGCTGCCCGCCGACGACCTGCCGGCGTTCATCGAGCGCTACTGGCGCATGCAGCGGGGCTGGCAGTGGGAGCCCAAGGCGCAGCTCGACGGACGACTCGCCATGGACGAGCTCGCCGCCATGCTGGCGCCGCTGCTGACCGCACGACGGGCCGACCCCGGTGACGACCTGATCTCGGTGATCGCCGGTCTCGACCTCCCCGGCGGGCCTGCCACCGCCGAGGACCTCGTCGCCACGCTGCTCGAGGACGACCACGAGACGCTGCACGGCACGTTGGCCAACCTGTGGTTCCTGCTGCTCACCCACCCCGAGCAACTGGCGCTGGTCGACGGCGACCGCCGCTTCGTGAAGCTGGCCTGGCTCGAGGCCGTGCGCTTCGCCCCGCCCGCGCAGACCGCCCGCCGCTTCGCCCGCCACGAGGTCGAGCGGTTCGGCCGACTGCTGCCCGAGGGTGCGCTGCTCATGTGCTCGGCGGGCGCGGCCAACCGTGACCCGCGCCAGTTCTCGAACCCGGACACGTTCGACCTCGACCGGCGCGACCTGTGCCACCGCGAGCCGCGGGGCCACTACCGCGCCGACGGCCTGCCCACGGGCATCTCGTTCGGCACCGGCAAGCCGTCGAAGTTCCCGGCGCTGCCCGAGGACCGGCCCCGCTCGCGCTACGCCATCGTGCGCGACACCGCGGTGACGGCGTCGGATGCATTGCTCGACGCCGTAGCCGACCTGCGCATCGCCGAGGGCGCCACGCCGCACCTGCGCTCGCTCCGCCTGGGCGAGATGCGCACCTGCTGGCGCCTCCCGGTCACGTTCACCGCCCGGTAGCCGCCCGTCAGCCGAAGCCGCGGGCGTCCTGCTTGAGGGCGAGGTCGACCGAGAGCGCGGTGGCCAGCACGAGGGCGTGGAGCGGGTCACCCAGGCGGTGGTGGATGCGGACGACGTAGCGGTCGGCGTTGCTGGCGAACGTGCGCATCCAGCCCTCCCAGCTCTTGGTGAGCCGGGCCACCTCGGTGCCGTTGGGCAGCGTGACCGTGAAGTCCCATGCCCGCCAGTTCTCGGCGCGCAGCTCGGCCAGCTGCTGGCCGGCGGCGTCGAACAGCCCGAAACGGATGTGGCCGAACACGTTCACCTGGCGGAGGCAACCGAGGTAGGTGTTCGCCGCGTCGTACACGTTGATGCGCGAGCGGAAGACCTTTCGCGGCCGCGTGATGCGCAGGGCGAGCGCCCCGCTGGCGTCGGTGATGTCAAGGTGGTGCGTGAAGAACTGGTCGAACGAGGTGAAGATGCGGGCCGCCTGCTTCCACCGGTTCTGGCCGATCTGCTGGACGTGGGCCACGGCCTCGCCGTTCGAGCCGTACACGTCGTACTGGGTCTGCACCTCCAGCAGCTTCGAGCGCTGGTTGACCACCAGCACCGAGGCCCCGCGCAGCGTGCCGTCCTCGGGGTACGCCGGCTCGAGGCCGCCGGCCCGCACGATCTGGTCGCGGATCTCCGCGGGCGACAGCTCGTGACCGCCGCGCTTGGCCGTCTTCGACCGCACCACGAGGCGCCACGCCACGATGGCCATGAGCACGACTCCGCCCGACACGATCGCCCCGACGGGACCCCAGATCTGGCCCGAGAACTGGCGGGCCAGACGCACCGCGATACCGGCCACGGCCAGCAGCGCGAACGCCGGCCGCTTCGCCTTCGGCTTGGCCGGCGGTGCGCCCGTCGGGCTCGGCGCGGGGAGCGAAGGGGCGGGTAGGTCGGACGAGGGCATGAAGCCGTTGTACGACACCCCGTTCGTTCGGGACACGGGGCAACCCCGGTTTGTACGCGACCTTGACGCCGATCAGCGCACTGCGGCCTTGCGGCCCACGGCCACCGCGCCGAACACGACGGCTGCGGTGACGAGCGCTGCCACGGTCGGACGTTCGCCGAGCAACGGCCAGCCCCACACCACCGCGAGGGCCGGCTGGGCGAGCTGGAGCTGACCGGCTCGGGCGATGCCGGCCCGGGCCAGCCCGCCGTACCAGGCGAAGAAGCCGAGCAGCATCGAGAACATCGACACGTAGCCGAATGCCGCCCACTGGCCGGCGGTGGCGTGGACCCCTCCGGACGACACGGCCGACGCGCCGGCGACCGCGAACGTGACGGGCGCCGCGAGCACGAGGGCCCAGCAGATCACCTGCCACCCGCCCATCGTGCGGGCCAGAAGGGCGCCTTCGGTGTAGCCGACGGCCCCGGCGAGCACGGCGGCGAGCAGCACGAGATCGGCGGCGTGCAGCGAGCCGCCACCCAGCGACAGTGCGTACCACAGGACGGCCGCCAGACCGGCGGCGCTGCACGCCCAGTAGCGCGACGACGGACGCTCCCCCGCCCGGACCACGGCGAGGCCTGCCGTGGCGAGCGGCAGGAGGCCGACGACGACCGAGCCGTGGGCGCTCGGCACGTGGCGCACCGCGAACGACGACAGGACCGGGAACCCGATCACCACACCGAACACCACGCCACCGAGGTGCGGCAGTTGGGCCATCGTGGGGCGGGGGCAGCGCCGGACCACGAGCACAACCGCGGCCACGACCGCGGCCGCAGCGGCTCGACCGACGCCGACGAACAGCGGGGAGAGGCCCCGCACCGCCACCTTGGTCATCGGCATGGAGAAGCTGAACGTCAGGACGCCGAGGGCGGCCAGGCCGAGGCCGGTGCCGGCTCGGTCCCGCGCCCGACGGTGCGCGGCCAGCGCGGAACGACCGGGAAACGCGGCGCGGCCGGGAACGGTAACGTTACTGATCGTGCTCACGAATCAGAGTAACAGCATCGAGGCCGAGCTCCGCCACCTGATTGCCACGGGCGCCCCGGGCACCCAGCTCCCGAGCGTGCGCGAACTCACCCGACGCCACCGGGCCAGCCCGGTCACCGTGCAGCGCATCGTCACGCTGCTCGCCCACGAGGGCCTCGTCGACGCTCGTCCCGGGCACGGCACCTTCGTCGCCGCCGGGGTCGACCGGGCTGCTGCCGACGTCGGCTGGCAGACGCTCGCGCTCGGGGCCCGACCGCTCCCCGGCGAGGGCCTCTCGGAACTGGCCAGCGAACCACCCGACGGCGTCGTGTCGCTCACCACCGGCTACCCCGACCGCTCGCTGTGGCCCGTCGGCCTGTTGTCGACCGCGGCGGCCAGGGCCGCCCGGCGGCCCGAGGCGTGGGGCCGGGCGCCGGTGCAGGGCAACGCCGCGCTGCGGGCCTGGTTCGCCGCCGAGGCCGGGCACGGAGTTCGTCCCGAGGACGTGCTGGTGGTGGCGGGCGGGCAGGCCGCGCTGTCGGCAGCGTTCCGCAGCCTCGCCGCACCCGGTGACCCGATCGTGCTCGAGTCCCCCACCTACGTCGGCGCCATCGAGGCGGCCCGCGCCGCCGGCCTGCGCCCGGTGCCCGTGCCGACCGACGCCGACGGACTGCGCGTCGACCTGGTGGAGGCGGCGCTGCGCACCACCGGCGCCACGCTCGTCTACGCGCAACCGCGCCTGCACAACCCCACGGGCGCCACCCTCAGCGCCGAACGTCGCACGGCGCTGCTCGCCGCGGCACGCACAGCGGGCGCGTTCGTGATCGAGGACGACTTCGTGCGGGACCTCGTGGAGCACAGCGGCCCGGCGCCCTTGCTGGTCGAGGACCGCGACGGCCACGTCGTGTCGATCCGCTCGCTCACGAAGTCGACGGCCCCTGCATTGCGCATCGCCGGCGTGGTCGCCCGAGGCCCGGCGATGGGCCGGCTGCGCAACGCCCGGCTCGTCGACGACTTCTTCGTGTCGGGCGTGCAGCAGGAGACGGCGCTCGGCGTCGTGACCGCACCGGGGTGGAGCCGCCATCTCGCCGCGCTGCGTCGCGAGCTCCGCGACCGCCTCGACGTGGCGATCGACGGGCTCGCTCACGTGCCCGGCGCGCGGCTTGCGGTGCGGCCCGCCGGCGGCTTCCTGCTGTGGGTGGCGCTCCCGGCAGGGCTCGACGCACCCACCGTCGCCGCCGCGGCGCGCCGGGCCGGCGTGCTCGTGGCCGCCGGCGACGCGTGGTTCAGCGCCGAACCCGACGGCGCCTACCTGCGCCTGTCGGTGGCCGGCGTCGACCGTGCCGCGGCAGCCGAGGGCATGCGCCGTCTGGGCGAGGCGGTGCGCTCACTGGGGTGAGCGTCAGCTCTGCGGGGCGATGGCGGCGATGCCGGCCAGGTGCTCGTCGCGCGTCGCCCGCGTCATGCCAAAGACGTAGTTCTGCCCGGTCGGGCCGCCGGCGCCGTGGGCGAGCACGTTGAACACGGCCTGGGCCAGATCGCTCGGCTTCATGCCCTTCTCGGCGGCCTCGACGGAGACGGCGCGCAGCATCGGCGTGTCGGTGGCCCCGAACGAGAGCCCGTTGACGCGGATGCCGAGCGGCGCCAACTCCACCGCCCAGCTCTCGGTAAGGCGCCACAGGCCGAACTTGGCGACGTCGTAGCCCGTGGCTGCGTAGCCGGTGATGTAGTAGCCGGGCAGCACGTGGTCGGTGAGCATGTTGACGACGTTGCCGCCGCCGGCGGCGCGCAGGCCGGGCAGGAACGCCGCCGTGCAGTGGTAGGCGCCGGTGACGCATGCACCGAGCGCGGCGTGGAACTCGGCCACCTGGGTGTCGTAGTCCGCGACGGTCAGGCGGGTGTCGTTGTAGAGCGCCGCGCTGTTGACGAGCAGGTCGACGCGCCCGAAGCGCGCCATCGTCTGCTCGGCGGCCGACTTCACGGCCGCGGCGTCACCGACGTCGCACGTGAGCACCAGCCGCTCGCGCCCCGCGGCCCGCACGAGTTGCGCCGTGACCTCGTTCTCGACGGTGTCGACGTCGAGCGCTACGACGTCGGCCCCCCGTGCCGCGAACGCCTCGCACAACCCGCGCCCGATGCCGACCGCCGACCCGGTCACGACCGCCACCTGCCCCGAGAGATCCATGCCGCGTGTCTAGCGCGACGTCAGCCCGGCGACGAACCGCCGGAGAGCAGCCGCCGGGCGAGGCGGTGCCGAGCCTCGCGGACCACGACCGGAACGCACACCATGGCCACGGCGAACGCGACGAAGGTCCATGGCGCACGGTTGTCGATCGAACGTATGTTCGGTACACTGTTGGGACCGTGATGGCGGCGACCGACACGATCGAGGGCCTCGACCCTTCCCACATAGGGTGCAGCCCCGGCCTGTTGGTCGAGGCGTGCGCCGAGCTGCACCGGCTCCAGGCGATCGTGATCGAAGCGGTCGGGGTGTTCGACGCGCAGGGGTTGTGGGCGTTGGACAACGCCACGTCGATGACCGGTTGGTTGAAGGCGTTCGCCGGTGTGTCCGGCGCGACGGGTGCGGCGTGGACGGTCCTGGCGCGCCGGTTGCGGGACCTGCCCGTCACGGCGGCCGCCGTGCGCGATGGCCGGTTGACGTTCGACCAGACGCGGGCGCTGACCGCACGGCTGGATGCCGACCTGTTGCCCGCGTTCCTGGAGGACGAAGAAACGTTGGTGCCGATCCTGGCCGATCTCTCGGTGGCCGACATCGGCCGGGCGATGAGCGAATGGTGCGCCCGTGTCCGGGCCGTGCTCGACGACAACCCGCCCGCAGACGAACGACGCGGCCTGTTCCTGTCACCCCTTGGCGATGAGTGGGTGCTCGACGCAACGCTGACGCCAGAAGGCGGCGAGTTGGTGACGCGGGCGATCGCTGAAGCCACCTCACGCGACGGCGACGGTGAACCGGTACGGACCGCGTCACAGAAACGCGCCGACGCCCTCGTCGACGTGTGCCGCTGGTTCCTCGACCATCAGAAGAACCCACCCACGACCCGACGCCGCCCCCATGTCGACCTCGCCGCCGGCGTCGACGACGTCGCCCACGACGGCCCGGCGCGGACCTCGACCGGCATGATCCTCGACCCCGCCACCCTCGCTCGGCTCGCGTGCGACGCCATCATCAGCCCGCTGCTGGTCAGCGGCCGCGCCCACGTCCTGCACTACGGCATGTCGAAGCGCACGGTGTCCACGGCGCTGTTCCTGGCGCTCGTGGCGCGGGACCGGCACTGCCGCTGGCCCGGCTGTGATCGCACCCCCGACTGGTGCGACGCCCACCACCTCACCCACTGGGTCAAAGGCGGGCCCACCGACATCGACAACCTCGCCCTGTTCTGCACCCGCCACCACCACGTGCTCCACAAACCCGGCTGGCACCTCAAACTCGACCCGTCCGACGCCACGCTCCACATCACCACGCCCGACGGACGCACCCTCCAATCCAGACCACCACCGCTCACCAGCCCGACCCGACTCTTCGACACCGGGTAGTACGGGCCCAGCCGGAGGATGAACCACGGGCACGACCCGGCGTGCACCACGAATGCGCCATCCACGCCCTGCTGACCACCAGCGCGAAGCGTCGTGACGGCGCTCGAGCTCAGCGCGTCGACAGGAACGTGTCGACCATGAAGACGCACTCCATGGCCACCTGCGCGGCCAGGGCGCCAGTGATGCCCTGCACGTCGTGCGGCGGGCTGACGGTGTTGATGTCGAACGCCACGAACTCGAGGCCGCGCAACGCCCGCAGCAGCTGCAGGCCTTCGCGCACCGTGATGCCGCCCCACGAGGGCGTCACGACCCCGGGCGCGAACGAGGGGTCGAACACGTCCATGTCCCAGCACAGGTACACGGGCAGGTCGCCGACGCGGGCCCGGATCCGTGCGGCCACGGCGGGGATGCCGAGGTCGATCATCTCCTCCACCGTCACCACCTCGTAGCCGATCTCCCGGGCGTACTGGTTGATGCCGAGGTGGTCGCCGTGCTCCGTGGAGCGCATGCCCACGTGCAGCGAGTGCGCCGGGTCGACGAGCTGCTCGTCGACCACGTGGATGAACGTGTTGGCGTTGTTGTACTCGTAGGGGTAGATGCCCTTGTACGCATCGGTGTGGGCGTCGACGTGCACGAGGGCGAAGTCGCGCCCGAGCCCGGCCTTCAGCGCCCGAAGCTGGGGCAGCGACACCGCACCGTCGCCGCCGAACGTCAGCGGGACGGCGCCGGCAGCCACGATGCGGGCCACGGCGTCCTGGATGGCCGGGTAGCTCTCGTCGACGTTGCCCGGCAGCACCGCAACGTCGCCCAGGTCGACGACGTGCAGACGTTCGAGCAGGTCGATGCCGAAGCCGTCGAGGTGCTCGGCCACCAACGCCGAGTTGGCCCGAACGTGGGCGGGACCACCGCGGGCACCGATACGGGTGGGGTGGTACCCCATGTCGAACGGGACGCCGAGCACGGCGAGGCGGCTGCCGCTGGCGTCGTCGCTGACCGGCACCCCGAACAGCGTGCCGACCGGGCGGAATGGAGCGGTGTGCATGGGGGGATGCCCTTCGCCGAAGCTCGACGGTGCGTCGAATCCCGGGATGGTACCGACGCCCGGGCGGCCCTCGCTGGGGTCGCCCGGGCTCGGCGTACCCGTTACGGCTGGCGGCCCATCCAGGCGACGAACCGGTCGATGAGCGGCGCATCGTCGGCGATGGCGATCGGGGCGTCGAACGGCGCCTCGTGGCGCACCTCGGGCGGCAGCGCCATCGTCATCGTGGCGAGCGCCCGCTCGACGATCTCGGCGTCCCACGCCGGCGACTGGCCCGTGGCATTGGCCAGGTCCCAGGTGTGGGCCGTCACCTCGGCCGTGTAGATCGCCATGGCCACCGCACCGGGCAGCGTGGCGAACGGGAGCACGAGCGGCCGGCCGAGCACGGCCTCGTCGGCCCAGGCCGCCTCCACCTGG
This sequence comes from Actinomycetes bacterium, assembly GCA_031423915.1. Classification (GTDB taxonomy): domain Bacteria; phylum Actinomycetota; class Acidimicrobiia; order Acidimicrobiales; family Ilumatobacteraceae; genus JANMAT01. The sequence continues at coordinate 11,495 of JANPGL010000219.1, forward strand.
TGGGCACCGGCGTCCCACGCGCCCCGCCACTGGTCGTCGGGCACGCCGACGACCTCCTGGGGGATCGCGAACGGGCTCTCGCCCCAGGCCACGGCGGCCAGGCGCTGGAGCACGGCGACGAGGTGGCCGACGAGGGCACGCACGTCGTACTCGTCGCACGGCGTGGGCCGCGCGAGCTGATCGGGGCGGACGCCCGAGATGACCGAGCCGCCGAGGGCGACGGCCCGGGCGAAGCCGGGACGGGGATCGGCCATGGCGGGGCCGGGCTGGACGGCGCCGATCTTGGAAGGGGCGGGGGCGGTGGGTGCGGTGTTGGTCATGTCGCCACGGTGCGCACTCAAACCGGCCATCTAGTGGCCTGTTTGCGTGGGAACATTTCGGCTGTGCGCGCCGACCGCCTCGTGGCCACCCTCCTGCTGCTCCAGACGCGCGGGCGCGTCACCGCGGCGGAGGTGGCCGAGGAGCTCGAGATCTCGGAGCGCACGGCCCGGCGAGACCTCGAGGCGCTCTCCGTCGCGGGCCTGCCCGTCTACTCCCAGCAGGGACGCGGCGGCGGGTGGGAACTGCTCGGCGGCGCCCGCACCGACCTGAGCGGCCTGAATGCCGCCGAGGCCCGGGCCCTGTTCCTGGTGGCCGGGCCCGAGTCGGCGGCCACCCCCGAGCTGAAGGCGGCGCTGCGCAAGCTGGTGCAGGCCCTGCCCGAACCGTTCCGGGCGGGCGCCGAAGCAGCCGCCACGCGCGTCGTCATCGACCCCGACGGCTGGGGACGCGCCCAGGGCGGAGTCCCCGATCCGCCGCACCTGGCGGAGTTGCAGCGTGCGGTCGTCGACGGCGTTCAGGTGCGGCTCGGCTACCGCGGCGCCGACGGCAGGACGAGCGACCGGGTGGTGCACCCGCTCGGCCTCGTGACCAAGGGAGCCGTGTGGTATCTCGTCGCCGGCACTGATGCCGGCCAACGCACGTTCCGGGTGAACCGGGTGACCTCGGCCGAACCGACCGGCGAGCCGGTGGTACGGCCCGACGACTTCGATCTCGCGGAGCAGTGGCGGCGCATCGCGGCCGACGTCGACGAGCACCGCACCCGCCTGCGGTGCCGCGCCCTCGTCGATCGCGACCTCGTCCCTGTCATCCGGAACGAGCTCGGCCGCCGCTTGCGCATCGTGGCCGACCACGGCGACCGCCGCGTCGAGGTCGAGATCGGCCACACCGACTACTGGATCCTGGCGGCGTCGCTGGCCGGGTTCGTGTTCGGGGTCGAGGTGCTCGACCCGCCCGAGGTCCGCGACAACCTGGCCCGCATGGGGGCCAGGCTCGTGGAGCGGTACACGGCGAACGACCCCGCCGCCGGTCGCCGTTGACCGGTGGCGGGGTCGGTGCCGGGGGGATCAGGGGTTGCAGCGGAACGTGCCGTCAGGGTTCTGCTCCGGCGAGACGCACAGCGGCCCGAGGTTCGTGGTGGCGTCGGGCACCGTCACGAACGCCAGCGGGCCGGCCGCGTGCTCACCGTTGAACGGTGTGGTGCCCGTGAACCCGCACGGCGCGGCGTCGGCGGGGTCGTTGAACCAGAAGCCGGCGTGGAACGTGTTCGTGGGCGGCACCGGCGTGGCCCCGCCGTTCACGAGGCCGAAGACTTGATCGAGCAGGATCGTGCGGATCGACGTGTTGATGCGGCCGTTCTCGTTGGCGTGCAGGTCGCTCTGGTACCACGCCATGCCGAACCCCTTGAAGCCGGGGGCGGCGCTGCCGTCGGCGGCCAGGTTCGAGTTCTGGAGCGTGAACAGATCGAACTGGATGCCGGGCTTGAAGCCGCGGCCACGCAGCACGAGGCGGTCGTTCTCCTCGCCGCGCTCCACCGACACGGTGACACGGGGCGGGGTGACACCGTCGGCCGCCATGCACGGCACGAACTTGGCCAGCGGCGTCATGCTGAACGAGGTCGCCTCGGACTGGTAGGTGGCACCGGCGACGTGCGGGACGGCGGCGACGCCGCCGATCGCCAGCGCCGCGAGCGCAGCAAGACGGACGGAACGGGACGTGCCTGAGCGGGACATGATGGAACGGAACATGGCGGACTCCTCGGGATCGGCACACCTCGTGTGTGCGTCGACCGGGGGTACGCCGCCGATCGTCGATCGGTTCGCGCCCGCGTTGTCGCCCGCGTTTCAGGCGCGGTCGAGGCTTACGACGTGGAAGTCGTCGGGGTCCACCTCGCGGGTCTGCTCCCAGTACTCGAGGACGGTGTACGGCCAGTTCTGCGCCGTGCGCCCGTGCTCGTTCTTGTACCACGCGCTCACCGTCGAGAAGCCCCACGTGCGCAGCTTGTTGGCCTCGTCGATGCGCTCGTTGTACGCGTCGTGCACGTCACGGCGAGGATCGAGCGAGCCGAGGTGCTGGGCCAACAACAGGTGCACGGCGCGGGTGAGGTAGTGCACCTCGCACTCGCTGAAGTAGATGATGCTGCCGTTGACGACGATGTTGGTGTTGGGCCCGTAGAGCACGAAGAAGTTCGGGAAGTTCGGGATGACGACGCCGAGGTAGGCGCGGGCGTCGCCGGCCCACTGCTCGTGCAGGTCGACACCGTCACGACCGGTGACCTGCATGGGCGTGAGGAAGCGGCTGGCCTGGAACCCGGTGCCGTAGATGATCACGTCGGCCTCGTGCAGCACGCCGTCGGCCGTGCGCACCCCGTTCGACTCGACGCGCTCGATTCGACCGGTGTGCAGGTCGACGTCGGGGCGGCGCAGCGCGCGCACCCACGTGCCGTCGTCGACGACGAAGCGCTTGGACAGCGGCGGGTAGTCCGGCGTGATCTTGGCGCGCAGCTCCGCGTCGCCCTCGGTGAGCGCGTCGAGCCACACCATCAGCAGCTGGCGGAACTGCTCGTTGGCGGCGCTCACGGCGCGCTCGGTGGGCGGATACGACGGGTCGACGGTGGCGGCCGGCAGCATGCCCTCGGCGCCGCGCCAGAACATGAAGAACCGGTACCACTGGGCGTAGAACGGCACGTGGCCGAGGAGCCACTGGAAGCCCTCGGCCACCGTCTGGTGGTAGCGCTCGGACGGGATCATCCACGGCGCGGTGCGCTGGAACACGTCGAGGTGGGCGGCCTGCTCGGCGACGACGGGGATGAACTGGCAGGCGCTGGCGCCGGTGCCAATGATGGCGACGCGCTTGCCGACCAGGTCGACGCCGTGCTCCCAACGGGCCGAGTGGAACGACGGCCCCGTGAAGTCGTCGATGCCGGCGATGTCGGGCAGCTTCGGCCGGTTGAGCTGACCGACGGCCGACACCACGATCTGCGCGGTCGTGTCGAACGAGACGCCGTCGGAGCCCTTGGCGGTGACGGTCCACGACTGGGTGTCCTCGTCCCACACGCACTGCGTCACCTCGGTGCCGAAGCGCACGAGCGGGAGCACGTCGAAGCGTTCGGCGCAGTCACGGAAGTACTCGTGCAGCACCGGACGGGGCGAGTGGTAGAACGGCCAGTCGATCTTCTGGGCGAAGCTGTACGAGTACATGTGGTTCTGCACGTCGACGCGGCAGCCCGGGTACGAGTTCTCGAGCCAGGTGCCGCCGACGTCGGCGTTCTTCTCGAAGATGGTGACGGCCACGCCGGCCTGCTGGAGCCGGTGGGCGGCGGCGATGCCCGACATGCCGGCGCCGATCACCACGACGTGCAGGTCGCGCTCGGCGTCGATGTCCGCCTTGTTCCACTGAGGGGCGCGCAGGTCGCCGTCGACCGCCAACTCCTCGGCGCACAGGGGGACGTAGCGGTCCGACACGTCGACGCCGGCGCAGAAGTTCATGATGGCGTGGAGCTGATCGGTCGACAGCCGGGCCGGCACGCCACCCTGCTCGTCGCGGAAGCGCACGAGCGCCGCCAGTGCGAGCTCACGGGCGCGGGCCTGCTGGTCGGCGGTGTAGCCGGTCTGCGGCTCGCGCAGCCGGATCGGGTCGGGCCGCAAGTCGGCCTCGAGGAGGCCGAGATCGCCCGTGATGTGCGCGCACGCCGCCAGGAGCGCCATCAGTTCGGCGTCGGCCAGCGCGGCACGGATCGTCGCGTCGTCGGCGGGCAGGGGCGACAGGTCGAAGAGCTCCGTCATGGCGTCACTGTACGACGGGGGTCGTGAGGGTCGACAGCCGGCCGGGGCGGCCGAACGACCGGTAGCTTTCGGCGATGTCCGACGACGAGAGCCTCGACGCGCTCACGGCCGGGATCTCGGTGTACCAGCGACGGGCCGGGCACCGGTTCTCGTCGGACGACACGGTCACGGCGTGGGTGGCCAGCCAGGTCTGCCCGGCGCCGGCGACCGTGCTCGACCTCGGGTGCGGGCTGGGGTCGGTGCTGCTCCACCTGGCGTGGTCGATGCCCGCCGCCTCGCTCGTCGGCGTCGAGGCGCAGGACGTGTCGTTCGCACTGCTGCGGCGGAACGTGGCGCACAACGGGCTCGACGGGCGGGTGCGCGTGCTCCACGGTGATCTGCGCGACCCCGCCGTGGTCGACGCACTGGGCGGCCCGTTCGACCTCGTCACGGGCACACCGCCGTACTTCGCTGTCACCGACGCGCTCGCCGCGATGGACACCCAGCGCGAGTACGCCCGCATCGAGCACCGCGGTGGCATCGAGGCCTACACGGCCGCAGCGGCGCGCCTGGTGGCCGACGACGGCTGGTTCGTGGTGTGCGGCGACGCCGACGCCGCCCACCGGGCCGACGTGGCGGCCGCTGCGCACGGGTTCGCCATCCAGCGCCACGACGTCGTGCTGCCACGGGCGGGTCGCCCGCCGTTGTTCGCCGTGTGGTCGATGAGGCGCGGCGCGGCGGCGCCGGGCTGCGACGAACGCATCGTCACGCTGCGCGACGCCGACGGCGGACGGACCGACGACGCCAAGGCACTCCGGGCCTTCTCGGGCTTCCCCGAGAAGGTCTGACTACGACTCGAGCCAGCTGGGCTTGCGGCGCTCGGCGAACGCCTTCAATCCCTCCTGGCCCTCGGGCGAGCGGAAGAGTGCGGCCGAGTAGTCGGCGGCCCAGTCGAACGCGTCGGCGGGCTCCATCGTCGGCACGCGCCAGAGGAGCTCCTTGCACTTGCCCAGCGCGATCGGGCCGCCGAGCAGCAGCTTGCCGACGAGCTCGTCGACCGCGCGGTCGAGCTGGTCGTCCGGCACCGCCCGGTTGATGAGGCCCACCTCGGCCGCTCTGGCAGCCGGGATGCGCTCGCCGGTGAGGAACAGCTCCGTGGCGTCGCTCACCCGCATCTTGGGCAGGCACACCACCGAGATGATCGCCGGCGCCACCCCGATGCGCACCTCGGTGAAGCCCATGGTGGCCGACTCGGCGGCGATCGACAGATCGCAGGACGCGGCCAGGCCGAGCCCACCGGCCAGCGCGTGGCCGTTGATCCGGCCGACGACCGGCTTGGGTGACTCGTGCACGCGCGTCATCAATGCCGGCAGACCCGGGGTGGGCGGCGGCGCCTCGCCACCGGCGGCGGGAGCCCGCTGCTCCTTGAGGTCGGCGCCGGCACAGAACGTGTTCCCGGACCCCGTGAGCACGATGACCCGGGCGGCCGGATCGTCGAGCGCGGCGTCCATGTGCTCCCACAGGCTCGTCACCAGCTCCCGCGAGAGAGCGTTGCGGTTGTCGGGCCGGTTCAGCGTGATGCGGGCCACGCCCCCCGTGATGGTCATCGTCGTCGCGGTGTCGTCCACGCCGACAACGTAGACGGCGCGATATTCCCCGCCCTACGCCGTCGTCCCCGATCTACCGTTCGCACGTCCCTGGGGAGGAACCGTGGCCGACCAGCCCGACGTCTTCGAGATCGTCGTCCCGCCCGAGCTGCGCGCCCGGGCCGCCGCCATCGGTGCGCCCGACGACGCCGTGGAGCGCTTCCTGGCCGCGGGCTACCCGCGGTGGAAGATCGAGTTCGCGCTGTCGGGGGCTCCGTTCCCGACGCTCGACATGTGGCTGGCCGAGCTGACCGACCGCGAACGCTTCGCGACCGGCCTGACCGTCCGCCAGGCCACGTGGGAGGACGACGAGCGCCTCAGCGACCTGTTCGCCCACTCGTCGGAACGGCTGGGCGACTGGGACGTCTACGTGGAGCGCAGCCCGAACCCGTTCGCGCAGCACCGCCTCCAGGAGAACGCGGCGGTGAAGGTGATCGTGGAGCGCGGCGTGGCGCTGGCCGCCGGCGCGCAGGCCGGGCGCAGCTCGATCGTGCGCGGCACGCGCATGTCCGTGGGCTGGATGGGCGGGTGGCGGGTCCGCAACGGCTTCCGCCGCCACGGGTACGCCGGCATGCTGCTCAGCACGCCGGGGCCGGCCAACGGCGTGTTCGGCATGCTGACGTACTGGTACGTGCGGCTCGAGAACGGTACGGCGAACGCGTTCATCGCCCGCAGCGTCGATGTCTCGGACGTGGCCTCGACGCGCACGCTGGCCAAGCTCACGGCCACGGTCCACCACCTCGATCCCGCGGCCGGACGGCGCGACCCCCGAGTCCGTCCGGTGCGACCCGACGATCTGCCCCGCTGCGTCGAGCTGATCAACGCCACCCACGGCGGGCTCGACCTGTTCCGGCCGTACACCGTCGATGCCCTCGAGGACCGGCTGCACGACCTGTTCTGGGGACCGAAGCCGCCGTTCGTCCCGTCGGTCTACGGCTGGGACGACCTGGCCGTGCTCGAGGACGACGGCCGTGTCATGGCGTGCGCCGGCCTGTGGGATCGCGGTCGCGACGTGCGGGAACGCTGGGCGCACCGGACCACCGGCGAGGAGCGCACCGTCGACAACGCGTGCCTGATGGACGTGGGGTTCGAACCGGGGCACGAAGCCGCGCTGGCCGCGCTCACCCGCCATCACCTCGCCACCACCGCCGAGCTGGGGCGCACGTCGCTGACCGCGGCGTTCGAGTTCCTGCCCGCCGTCGTCGACGCGCTGGCCGACGCCTCGCCGGCCCCCGAGACCCGCTCGCTGGAGACGATGGGCTTCGCCGACGGCGACGTGCGCATCGACGCCACGCTCACGCGGCCCTACACCGACCTGGCGTACTGGTGAGCGCCAATGCAGCGGCGCAGCGGCGCGCCATGCGCCCCGTGTACCGCCGCATCTGGCGGTTCATGGGCGAGTTCCGCGGCAACCTGGCGGCGGCCACCGGCACGTCGCTGCTGGCGTCGGTGGCGTTCGCACTGCTTCCCTGGCCGATCCGCTACCTCATCGACGACGTGCTGCTCGGTGATCGTCTCCGGCTCGGCGTGCTCGGCACCTACGAGACCGCCACCCGGAGCCAGAAGATCGCCGTCGCCACGGGTCTGGCCGGGGGCTACCTGCTGCTGCAGGTGGTGGCGGCGGTCGTGATGTCGGTCAGCTTCTACCTGTTCGCCGGCGTGGCCCTGCGCATGATCCACACGCTGCGCGGACGGATGCTGCGCCACCTGCGGGCCCTGTCGCTCGGGTACCACGCCGACCGCTCGTCGGGCGAGCTCATCTTCCGCTCGATCAACGACGCCCGCGCCATCCAGGAGGTGATGATCTTCGGCGTCCAGGCGTGGATCACCCCGCTGTTCCAGATCGTGCTGATGGTGTCGCTGATGGCGACGCTCGATTGGGCGCTGACGCTGGTGGCGCTCTCGGTGGCACCCCTGCTGCTGTGGACCATCCGGCGGTTGACGACGCGGATCCAGGCGGCGTCGGAGGAGTCGCGCACCCACATGGGACGGCTCACCTCGCTGATCGAGCAGACGCTCGGCTCCATGCGCGCCGTGCAGGTGTTCGGCAAGGAGACGACCGACAACGACCGCTTCGACGAGACGAGCACGCGGTTCATCGGCGTTTAGCTGTGCTTTTGCATGGCCGAGCAGACGTTGGGAGTCGCCACGATGCTCATCACCGGCACGGTCACCGCGGCGGTGCTGCTGTTCGCGGTGGTGCGCACGCTCGACGGCGCCGTCACCGTCGGTGCGCTGTGGATCTTCCTCAGCTACATGCAACGCATCTACGAGCTGCTCCAGCGCAACCTGGCCACGTTCGGCATGCTGCAGGACTCGGTCGTCGGGGTGGGGCGGGCGTTCGCCGTGCTCGACACGTCACCCACGATCGCCGACGCTCCCGATGCGCGCCCGATCGCACGGTTCGAGCGGGCCATCGAGCTCGAGCACGTCACGCTCGTGTACGCCACCAACACGGTGCTCGACGACGTGTCGCTGTCGATCGAACGGGGCGAGACCGTGGCGCTCGTCGGCCCCACCGGCGCCGGCAAGACGTCGATCCTGAACCTCATCCCCCGCCTCTACGACGCCACCCAGGGCAGCGTGCGCATCGACGGCCTCGACGTGCGCCACGCCACGTTGGCCTCGCTGCGCGATCTGGTGAGCGTGCTGCCCCAGGAGCCGCTCCTGTTCGCCGGCACGATCCGCCAGAACATCGCCTACGGCCGCCTCGACGCCACCGACGACGAGCTGGTGGCGGCGGCCGTCGCCGCTCACGCGCACGGCTTCGTGGATGCGCTCCCCGACGGCTACGACACCGACGTCGGCGACCGCGGTGCCAAGCTCTCACTCGGCCAGCAGCAGCGCGTGGCCCTGGCCCGCGCCTACCTGAAGGACGCCCCGATCCTTCTGCTCGACGAGCCGACCGCCGCGCTCGACCTGCGCACCGAGGCAGACCTGCTCGACAGCCTGCAGGACCTCATGCGTGGCCGGACGGTGATCATCGTCGCCCACCGCCTGTCGACGATCCGCCAGGCCGATCGGATCCATGTGCTCGACGGGGGCCGCATCGTGGAGTCGGGCCCGCACGACGAGCTGCTGGGCGCCGACGGCGCGTACGCCGCCCTGTGGCGGGCCGGCGAGGGACGCGCCACCTCGTCGCCCGGCTGAGGCCGGTCAGCCGCCGAGCTCGGCGAGGGCGAGATCGATCAGGAGCTCGGGGCCGGCCTTGAAGCCGTCCATCTCCTCCTGGGTGGCGTCGCCCATCACGCCGTGGAGGTAGCGGGCGTAGACGCCCTCGCCGATCACCGCGAGACGGAACCGGGAGAACGCCACGTAGTACGGGATGCGCGACACGTCGCGGCCGGTGCGCGCCGCGTAGCGCTTCACCAGGTCGGCGTGGGAGCCGAACCCGCCCGCCGCCGTCGGGTCGTTCGTGCGGGTGGTGGCCTGGCCGGGATCGGTCCAGTACACCGCCAGGTAGCCGACATCGGCGAGCGGGTCGCCGAGCGTGCACAGCTCCCAGTCGAGCACTGCGGCGATGCGGCCGGTCGACAGGTCGCTGAGGCAGTTGCCGAAGCGGTAGTCGCCATGGGCGATCGACACGCCCTGCTGCTCGGGGATGTCCTCGGCGAGGCGCCGCGCCACCTCGTCGACCGCCGGCAACTCGCGCGTCTTGGAGTTCTGCCACTGGGTCGTCCACCGCTTGAGCTGACGTTCCACGTAGCCCTCGCGCTTGGCCAGGTTGCCGAGCCCGGCCTCGTCGATGTCGACCGCGTGGAGGTCGGCGAGCACGTCGATGAGGTGCTCCGACAGCTTCAGCTTCGTCGCCGCCGGGACCGCGGCGCCCTTCTCCACCGAGTCGAGCACCGTGCCCTCGACGAACGACATCACGTAGAACGGCGCCCCGTTCACGGCTTCGTCGGTGCAGAGCCCGAGGGTGCGCGGCACGGGCACGCCCGTGGTGCCGACGCCCGTGATGATGCGGTGCTCGCGCGCCATGTCGTGCGCCGTGGCCAGCACGTGGCCGAGCGGCGGCCGGCGCAGCACGAACGCCGCGCCGTCGGCCCCGACGACTCGGTAGGTCAGATTGGAGCGCCCCCCGGCAATGAGGCTGAACTCGAACGGTGCCCGGGCACCCTCGATGTCTTCAGCCAGCCAGGCCGACACCGGCTCGACGTCGATCCCTCGCATCGCGGCGACCGTAGCGCCGTCGCCCCGGTGGGCTGTAATGCCGCGTCAGCCGGGACGGACGCCGTAGTCGAGCAGGTTGCGCGTCCAGATCGACGCCACCCTCACGGGCGTGCCCGGGTTCGGGGCGTCGACCATCAGACCGCCACCGATGTAGATGCCGACGTGGCCGACGTCGGACCCGAAGAACACGAGGTCGCCCGGCTGGATCGCGTCGATCGGGACCTTGGGGAACGACCGGTACTGGGCGACGGTCCAGTGCTCCATGCCCACGCCGGCCGCGCGCCAGGCGTACTGGGTCAGGCCCGAGCAGTCGAACGTGTCGGGGCCGGCCGTGGCGAAGATGTAGGGCTTGCCGAGCTGCGCTTTGGCGACGCTGATGGCGGTGGCCGCCCCCGGTGACGGCGCCGGGTAGTCGGGCGGCGGGGCAACCGGCGTGACGGAGCGTCCCGCACCGCCCGCGGGTGCCGCCGCGGTGCGTGTGCCCGAGCCCGTGCCGGCGGCCACGCGGCGGGCGGCGGCGGCCGCGGCGG
>JANPGL010000220.1:0-6891 GCA_031423915.1 Actinomycetes bacterium
GTGGTCACGGCGTCGGAGGTGGAGGTCGTCGCGCCGATCGTGGTCGTCGTCGACCCGTCGACGACGGTGGTGGTGGTGGTGGAGGAGGAGGAGGGCGGGGGTGGGGCGGGGGGCTCGGGCGGGGGCAGACGGTGCACCGACGCGTCGTCCTGTCCGAGCCCGTGCGGCGGGAAGGTCCAGAGCTCGTAGCGCTCCTGCGCGTCCTGTGGGGCCATGGCCGACCACACGTTCATCTCGCGCACCGACGTCGCAGCCTGGTCGAAGGCCGAGAAGCGCCAGGTGCCCACGTAGACGTTGCGGTGGAAGTCGTTGCCCTGGCCGAAGGTGATGGCGCGCTGGACCGTCTCGGCCGGGTAGGCGGGGAACACGCCCCACTGGCTGAACAGCGCGTTCCGCCCGCAGTGGAGGTCGGCCTCGCTGCAGCCGTGGCCGACGGCGTCACGATCGATGGCGAAGAGGTTGTTGTGCACGTCGACGTTCTTCGTCTTCCAGCGGCAGGTGTCGAGCGCGGCGCCGCTCGGCACGTCGCGACAGGCGGCCATCTGCGCGCCGGTGTGGTCGTAGGAACCGTGGTGCAGGGTGCAGTAGTTGGTGGAGGTGTTGGCGACCGACGAGCAGTAGCGGTCGGCGGACTCCCACAGGACCACGCCGTTCCAGTTGTCCTCGAACGTGTTGTCGGCGATCTCGAGCACGTCCCAGTCGTCGTTGACGGGCGTCCACTTCTCGCCGCGGGCGACGGCCGCGTCGAGCGCGGCGGCGTCACCGCCCGACTCGGAGATGTAGACGGCACCATCGGGGAAGTGGTCGTCGGGGCCGTTGGCCAGGCGCCGCGAACCCTGTCCGATGGCGTTGCGTCGGAAGGTGTTGCCGACGATGCGCGCCGAGTACGAGATCTCGTACATCACGCCGGCGGCGTCGTTGTCCTCGATCACGTTGCCCTGGAAGAGGAAGTCGGCGTCGTTGGTGTCGGCCCACAGGCCCACCGAGTTGTTGTGGTGCACCCAGTTGTCGACGATGCGTGCGCCCCGGACGTCCCAGAACTTGCCGCCGCCCGAGCACCCGCACCACGGGTTGGTGATGGCCAGCTGCTCGGTGTCGTTGAACGCGATCTCGCTGCGCTCGATGCGCAGGTCGGTGACCGTGGTCGAGGTCGTGCACCCCTCGGGCCCGTACCCGCGGCAGCGGTACGTGTTGAAGCCGTACTGGCCGTTGCGCGTGAGGCACGAGTTCACGATGGTGTTGCGGGAGCCCATCATCACGCCGCCGCCGTGGTTGTCGGCCACGGTGACGTGGTCGAGGGTCCATCCGTCGCCGGCGTCGGCGTTGACGACGACCTGGTCGTCGTGGGCGTCGAAGCCCTGGACGGTCAGGTGGCGCAGGGTGACGTCGTCGGCCATGACCCACGGGGTCCCGAACGAGCGGCCCGCCTTGAACGCTGACGTGGCGACGCCGCCCCCGTCGATGACCGTGTCGGGACCACCCACGAACGTCATCCCGTTCTTGGGTGTGACGGGACCGGTGAACGAGTACCGGGCGTCGGGGAGGTAGATGGTGGCGCCCTCCGGGCTGGCGTCGACGGCGGCCTGGATCACGCGGTCGGCCGCGGGCGTGGGCGGCTCGGTCGGCGTCGGCGACGTGGTCGTGGTGGTCGGCGTGGCGGTCGTCTCCGGCGTGCTCGTCGTCGTGGTCATCGGAGCCGTGGTCGGCGTGGTCGGCGTGGTCGTCGTCGGCTCGATCGTGGTCGTCGCCGTGGTTCCGACGGTGCCGGGTGGCGCCGGCGCCTCGCTCGTGGTCGGCGCGAACGTGACGGCGGTCGTGGTCGCGGCGTCGGGCCCGGCGGGCCTCGGGTCGCCGGTCCGTGGCGCCGCACCCGGGGCGCCGAGCGTGACGACCACCGCGCCGGGCGGCGCCGAGGCCGGACCGGCGAGCAGAGCCCGGTTGCCGCACACCCGGGCGACCTCCGAACCCCAGCGGGCCGGGGCGACGACGGGATCACGGCGGCGGGCCTCGGCGGCGGAGAAGACACCGTACGCGACCGTGAGGGCCACTGCGGCGGCGAGAACCTTGCCGGCGAGGCGCATCCAACGAGAGAACATGGGGGTCCGATCGGTCCGGCGCGGCCCTCCTTGAGCGTTTCGTGAAGCGCCACACCTCCCGTCCGGCCCTGCCTTCGGACCTTTGGGGCGCCGGACACCACCACCGAGCTGGTCGGGGCTCCCCGGATCGCCCAGTCGCCCAGCCGACCGGGCGACTCAGCAGGCCGAGGTGCGGCGACGCAGCGCCCGGGACTCCCACGCGGCGAGCGGCAGGCCGGATGCCGTGGCTGGTGCACCCCGGTCACCGATGACGACCTCGGCATTCGCCCACACGTCGGCGTCGGGTACCGCCGCCACGACGGGCGCACCCGACAGGTTGGCGACGACCAGCAGTTCGGTCCCGTCGTGCGAGCGGACGTACGCGTAGACGGCCGGGTCGTCGGGCAGGAGCATCGTCAGATCGCCCTCGGCGACGGCGGGCTCGTCGTGGCGCAGTGCGATGAGACGCCGGTAGTGGTGGAACACCGAGTCGGGGTCGGCCTCGGCGGACGCCGCGTTGATCTCGGTGTGGTTGGGGTTGACCGGCAGCCACGGCTCGCCGGCGGTGAAGCCGGCGTGGAGCCCGGCCGTCCAATGCATCGGCCGGCGGGCGTTGTCGCGACCCATGGCATTGATGCCGGCCAGCATCCAGGCGGGGTCGCGGCCCGCGGCCACGTACTCGTGGTAGGCGTTGACCGACTCGATGTCGTCGACCTCGTCGATGGACGTGACGGGCGTGTTCGTCATGCCCAGCTCCTCGCCCTGGTAGACGTAGGGCGTGCCTCGCTGGAGGTGGAGCACGGTGCCGAGCGCCTTGGCCGAGGCGACTCGGTGCACGCCGTCGTCACCGAAGCGGGACACGGCACGGGGCTGGTCGTGGTTGTCCCAGTAGAGGCTGTTCCACCCCACCTCGGCCAGGCCGGCCTGCCACCGCCCGAGGCTCCTCTTCAACCGTCGCAGGTCGCGGGGGAGCACGTCCCACTTCGTGGCGCCCTGATCGAGACCCACGTGCTCGAACTGGAACACCATGTCGACCTCGGCGCGCGCCGGGTCCGTGAACAAGCGGGCCTGCTCGATGGTCACGCCCGGCATCTCGCCCACGGTGAGGAACTGTCTGGGCCGTCCGGCGAACACCTCGGTGTGCATCTCGTGGAGGAACTCGTGGATGCGCGGCCCGGTGAACACGAACGGACGGCCGTTGCCCCACAGCTCGCCCTCGGGTACCGCGCCGTCCTGCAGCGGCAGCACCTTCGACAGGAAGTTGACGACGTCCATGCGAAAGCCGTCGACGCCACGGTCGAGCCACCAGCGCATCATGGCGTACACCGCCTGGCGCACGGCGGGGTTCTCCCAGTTCAGATCGGGCTGCTTGCGGGAGAACAGGTGCAGGTAGTACTCGCCGGTGGCCTCGTCGAACTGCCAAGCCGAGCCGGCGAAGTACGAGCCCCAGTTCGTCGGCTCGGCGCCGGGGGTGCCCGGCTCGAAGCCGGGTCGGGCGGGGCGCCACCAGTACCAGTCGCGCTTGGGGTCGTCGGTGCTCGATCGCGACTCGACGAACCACGGGTGCTCGTCGGACGAGTGGTTGACGACGAGGTCCATCACGATCTTGATGCCGCGCCGGTGGGCCTCGGCCAGCAGTTGGTCCATGTCGGCGAGCGTGCCGAACAGGGGATCGATGTCCTGGTAGTCGCTGATGTCGTAGCCGTTGTCGTCCTGGGGTGAGCGGTAGACGGGGGAGAGCCACAGCACGTCGACGCCGAGGCGGGCCAGGTAGTCGAGCTTCGAGGTGATGCCGGGCAGGTCGCCGATGCCGTCGCCGTTCGAGTCGGCGAAGCTGCGCGGGTAGATCTGGTAGACGACGGCGTTCCGGAACCAGGGGGTGTCACTCACGGTCGAAGCCTGGCAGACGGACGTTGTCGACCATCGTCATCTGGTGCGGCTCGCTTCCGAGCACGACGCCGACCGGTGGGAGCAGGTCCCGCTCACGTCCGACGAACGGTCGTTGGCGCAGATCGCCGACTGGGGTCCGGCGGAGGACTGGTCGGACTGGGCCGATGCAGCGGGGTGAGGTCTGGTTCGCGGCAACGCCACACGATCCCGCGCGACGCGTTCCGTCGCCGGGTCGTGCAGCTCACTCCGCCGCGCCTGGCCCAGGTGTGCGAGCGGCTCCGGGACGCCACCGGCTGCTGACAGTTCCTGCCCGTCTCGGCGTTGGGGTCAGCCGCGCGGCTTCGGCGGTAGCTCCCACAGCGCCCGGCCGTAGTTCTCCGCTGCTTCCTCCCACACCAGCGAAACGTGGGTGACGCCCACGTTGATGTCCCGCTGGAAGCGCTGGATCGGGTTGGCCAGGTACACAGAGGTCGCACCCGCCATCTGCGCCAGGTCGCCCGCCACCTTGCCGACCAGGCGGGCCACGTAGGCCGCATCGCGGTGCGACGACAGGGCGTCGAGCGGCGAGGGCGCGGCGCCGGCCTCGGCCCAGGCCTCGACGGCGGCCACCCGGTGGCGCATGACCAGCTCGGCGGCCTGGATGTCGGCGAGCGCGCCGGCCAGCTTCATCTGGTTGGCGGCGCGCTCCACCTGCTTCTCGCCGGTGAACAGCGCCTTCTTGCCGATCAGGGTCTGGCGGACGGCGTCGGCCATGCCCTCGGCCATGCCGATGAGGGCCGCCGGGATGCCCCACACAGCGGCCCAGCTGAACGGCAGGCGGGCCAACGGCATGCCGGTGAGCTGGCCGCCCGGCGTCGTGCCGGTCGCCAGCGCCCGGATGGACAGGACCCGGTGCTCGGGCACGAAGACGTCGTCGAGGATCAGGTCCTTGGACCCCGTGCCGCACAGGCCCGACACGAACCAGTCGTCCTCGATCGTGACGTCGGATCGGGGGACCAGCATCCAGTCGGCCACGGTGGCGCTCGGCTTGAGGATGATGAACCAGCCGGCGAAGTCGCATCCGCTGGAGAACTTCCAGTGACCCGACAGGCGGTAGCCGCCTTCCACCGGTGTCGCGTCGCTTCGGGTGGCGAACGACACCGTGGAGCAGATCTGGTCGTCGCCGTCCGCCCAGTACTCGCGCTGGGCGGCCTCGGAGAACAGGCCGATCTGGTAGTTGTGCACGATGAAGAGGTTGGCGACCCAACCGCTCGAGCCGCACGCTCGGGCCAGGGTGCGGATGCACGCCGTGGCGGTGTCGAGGCCGAGCTCGTAGCCCCCGAAGTGCTTCGGTTGCAGGATCTTCGGGAAGCCGGCGGCGCGGAACGCCGCCACCGTGTCGTCCGACAGGCGCCGGTTCCGCTCGGCATCGACCGAGCGGGCGCGCAGTGTGGGCAGCATCGCCTCGGCCCGGGCCATCATCTCGGCGCTCGTGGGGACCGTCATGGTGGTCATCCGGTCAACCTACGCCGGTGGCGACGACCCCGAAATAGGGTGAGAGCCCACCGGGGGTCCCGGTGGGCTCTCGAGGTCAGGCGCAGGGCCCGAAACGACGGTTCAGCTGGCGGCGTGGGCCGTCTCCACGGCCTCGTCGGACAGGCGGAAGCCGACGCCGCGGACCGTGAGGATGAAGGGTGCGTCGCGCTCGCGGTCGCCGAGCTTGCGGCGCAGGTTCGACATGTGGACGTCGACCACGTGGGTGTCGCCGTACCAGTTCGGGCCCCACACCAGCTCGAGGAGCTGGGTGCGGCTGAAGACCTGGCGAGGTCGGCTGCACAGGGTGGCCAGGAGATCGAACTCGATGCGGGTGAGCTCCACGTCGGTGTTCTCGACGGTGACCTCACGGGCGGCGTTGTCGATGGTGAGCGACCCGAAGGTGCGCATCGTCGCCTCGCCTCCGTAGGCGACGCCACGGCCGGCCCGGCGGGGACGGCGCAGCATGGCCCGCAGGCGGGCGATCAGCTCGTTCGGTGAGAACGGCTTGGTCACGTAGTCGTCGGCGCCGATCGAGAGACCGACGACTTTGTCGATCTCGGTGTTCTTGGCGGACAGGATCAACAGGTAGGCATCGCTGAACTGGCGGATGCGTCGACAGGCCTCCAGGCCGTCGATGCCGGGAAGCACGACGTCCATGATGACGACGTCGGGATCGAACGAAGCAGCCAGATCGACCGCTGTGGTGCCCTCACTTGCGACCTTCACCTCGAAGCCTTCACGCACGAGCAACGGCTCGAGAACCATGCGAAGGTCGGGTGCATCGTCACAGAGGAGGGCCCTCAGCGGGGTGCTGGCATCGAATGAGGTGGTGTCGTTCATCGATCGCTCTCGGGTGGGGGCTCGTCGCAAGATCCATCGGCGTGACCTTGAGGTTCTTGAGGCTTCGTGCTCAGGCGACCGTCCAGGCTTCGGCAAGAAATGGCCCACCGCGTTGCGTCCGGTGATCATCGGTGGGTACTGGGCGAACTGAAGAACGAACCTGACGTCGGGCGTCGGTTCCGTCGGCGGGGGTTGCCAGGCCGGGACAACGAACGTATGTTCGTTGCGTGGCCTTCAACAACCCCGGGGTCCCGTGGGCCGACATCGAGCGGGCGCTCTCCGATCGTCAGCGCGACGGCCGCCGGCCGGGGTCGCCGTCGTGGAACTCCGGGGGCGACGGCCCGGCGTGGAGCCGCAAACGCCAGCCCTACCAGCCGCCGACGGATGCGCTGGCCGGCGTCGCCCGCCCGAGGGTGCCGTACGCAGAGCTGCACTGCCACTCCACCTTCTCCTTCCTCGACGGCGCCTCCCACCCCGAGGAGCTGGCCGAGGAGGCCGCCCGCCTGGGCCTGGAGGCGCTGGCCCTCACCGATCACGACGGCTTCTACGGGGTGGTGCGCTTCGCCGAGGC
>JANPGL010000221.1:0-6371 GCA_031423915.1 Actinomycetes bacterium
GCGCACAGGATCGGTCCGGAACGGGGCGTAGCGTCCGGGGCATGAGCACCAGCTTCCAGGTCTGCATCGACGCCGCCGAGCCCCACGCCGTGAACGCGTTCTGGGCCGCGGCCCTCGTAGACGGCCTCGGTGGCGCCGGGCGCCGAGAGCGCCTCGGCCCCGCAGACGATGCCCCACTTGGCGAACGAACCGGTGGCCGGTAGCACCTGGCAGCGACCGCACACGCCGCGGCCGCCGCACACCGAGTCGACGTCGACCCCGAGGGTGCGGGCCGCGTCGAGCACCGTGGTGCCGGCAGGCACCGCACCCGACAGCCCCGACGGCGTGAACACGACGCGGACCGTGTCGGTCACTCGGGCAGGGCTCCCGGCTCGTCGCTGTCGAGGTCGATGTCGGCGCCGCCGCCCTCGACCGCCTCGGCCTCGATGCCGCCGGCGGCCGCCAGCCGCTGCAGCCGCTCCCGGGGGTACTCGGCATCGAGGCGGGCGGCCTCGGCCGCGGCCTCGGCCTCGAGGTCGCCGTCGCACGGGCGCGACGCCCGCCGCCACTCGCGCGTGTAGTCGTGGGCGTTCGTGAGCCCGGCCACCATGGCGGCGCGGTCGACGGCACGCAGGAAGCGTCGGTGCAGCGGCGCCTGCGCCCGGGTGCGGCCGAACTGGGCGTTGACCTGGGTCGGGATGTCGCGCCACCAGATGGTGACGACCTCGGGCTTGCGACTCATCGCCGCACCGGCGGCGCCAACAGGGATCCCAGCGAGCGGGCGAACGGTTCGAGGCCCACGTGGCGATGCTCGAACGCGAGCCCGAGCCGCTCGGCGATGCGGTTCCCGGCGGCGACCAGCTCGGGATCCTCGCTCTGCGACAGCAGCACGACGCGCACGTAGTTGCCGAAGTACAAGTCGCGCAGCTCCGGGTGACGGTCGAGGCCGAGCCCGCCGAACACGAGGGCGTCGGCGTGCCGGGCCAGGAAGTCGGTCAGGTAGAACGTGCCCGGTTCCTCGTCGGCCAGGGCGTCGAACACCTGGGCGCCGGCGAAGAACGAGTAGCAGTGCGGGCCGGGCAGTCGCCCGACGCCGCGCTCGGCCAGCAGGGCGTCGAGCCGGCCGCCGGTACCGCAGTCGCCGTAGGCCACGACGGCGTGGTCGAACGTGCCGGTGCGCTCGTCGAGCACGGCCGCCACCGCGGCGGGGATGCGCTCGGGTCGGTTGTGGAGCGGCGCCAAAAGGGCCACCACGTCGACGTCGGTGGTGTCGCCGAGCTGGTCGAGCACGGCCCGTAGCTCACGCAGCAGCGCGGCGCAGGCGACGACGAGCGTGCGCTCAGCGGCGGGCGCGCTCACGGCGTTCCAGCACCAACCGCTTGGCGGTCTCCGACGCCACCGCGGCGTCGCGGCAGTAGGCATCGGCGCCCACGGCCATGGCGAACTCCTGGTTGAGCGGCGCGCCGCCCACGAGCACGATGTGCTCGTCGCGCAGGCCCTTGGCGACCAGGGTGTCGATGACGACCTTCATGTACGGCATCGTCGTGGTCAGCAGCGCCGACATGCCGAGGATGTCGGGCTGGTGCTCGTCGAGCGCGGCGAGGAACTGGTTGGCATCGGTGTTGATGCCGAGGTCGATCACCTCGAAGCCGGCGCCCTCGAGCATCATCGCCACCAGGTTCTTGCCGATGTCGTGGATGTCGCCCTTCACCGTGCCGATCACGACCTTGCCGATGGGCTCGGCGCCGGTCTCGGCCAGCAGCGGCCGCAGGATCTGCATGCCCGCCTTCATGGCGTTGGCCGACAGCAGCACCTCGGGCACGAACAGGATGCCGTCGCGGAAGTCGACGCCGACGATGCGCATGCCCTCGACCAGCGCGTCGTCGAGCACGCGCTGGGCACTGAAGCCGCGGGCGAGCAGCAGATTGGTGCCCTCGGTGATCTCGGCCGCCATGCCGTCGTAGAGGTCGTCGTGCATCTGGGCGACCAGGTCGTCGTCCGAGAGGCTGGCCAGGTCGATGTCGTCGTCGGTCGCCACGGGACCAGCTTAGAGGCGTCGCGCCTGCTGGGGACGGGTTGAGCGGAACGATCGTGTTGCGAATTCGACCCCGCGGTAACCTGACGGTCCGTCATGGCCCGTTACGTGCTCACCGTCCAGTGCCCCGATCGCCCGGGCATCGTCTACGCCTTCGCCCAGGCCTTGCTCGACGCCGAGGCCAACATCCTCGAGAACGCCCAGTTCCGGGACACGATCACCGGGTCGTTCTGCCTCCGGACGCGGTTCGAGACGCCCGTCGCCGAGCTCGACGAGGTGCGGGCCCGGCTGGCCCCGGCCGTCGAGCAGTTCGGGGCCACCCTGACGCTGCGCGACGAGGCCGTGCGCAAGCGGATGCTGATCATGGTGTCGAAGTTCGACCACTGCCTGGGCGACCTGCTCTACCGGTGGAAGAACGGCGAACTCGCCGTCGATCTCCCGCTGGTGGTGTCGAACCACTTCGACTGCCAGGAGCTCGTGGCCCGGCACGGCATCCCGTTCGTGCACCTCCCCGTGGCCAAGGCGACGAAGGCGGCGGCCGAGCAGCGGCTCGTGGAGCTGGTCGACGAGCACCGCGTCGACTACGTGGTGCTGGCCCGCTACCTGCAGATCCTGTCGTCGGACCTGTGCGCCAAGCTCGCCGGCCGCGTGATCAACATCCACCACTCGTTCCTGCCCGGATTCAAAGGCGCCCGCCCCTACCAGCAGGCGTTCGAGCGTGGCGTGAAGCTGATCGGCGCGACCGCCCACTACGTGACGGCCGACCTCGACGAGGGGCCGATCATCGAGCAGGACGTCATCCGCGTGACCCACGCCTACGAGGCCGACGACCTGACGGTGATCGGTCGCGACGTCGAGCGCCAGGTGCTGGCCCGGGCCGTGCGCTACCAGGCCGAAGACCGGCTGCTGCTCATCGGCAACCGGGTCGTCGTCTTCAACTAGTGCCGAGGCCGAGCCTCGGCCGGCCGAACGCCGCGATGTGGGCGATCGCCTCGTCGGACTCGGGCACGAAGCCGGCCGAGCCCTGGAACACGTGGATCATGTCGGGCCACACCTCGAGCGTCACGTCGACACCCGCGGCCTCCGCGGCGGCCGCGAGGCGGGTCGAGTCGTCGAGCAACACCTCGGCGTCGCCGACCTGGATCAACAGTGGCGGCAGGCCCGTCAGGTCGGCGTACAGGGGCGCGGCGTACGGATCACGGCGGTCGCCGTCACCGACGAACAGGTCCGCGATCTCGTGCAGCTGGGCGCGGGTGATCATCGGGTCGGCGGTGGCGCGCGTCGTCATCGACTCGCCGGTGCCCTCCAGGTCGACCAGCGGCGAGATCGTCACCGCCGCCGCGGGCAGGGGTAGGCCCTCGTCTCGGGCCTTGAGCAGCGTGCCCATCGTCAGTCCGCCGCCGGCCGAGTCGCCCGCGACCATCAGGTGCGCGGGGGCGAGGCCCTGGTCGAGCAACCAGCGGTAGGCGGCGACCGCGTCGGTCACGGGCGCAGGATGCGGATGCTCGGGAGCGAGCCGGTACTCGAGGGCCAGCACGCGACAGCCCATGGCGACGGCGAGGTGGCCGAGAAGGTTGCGGTGCGAGTCGATCGAGCCGGCGACGTAGCCACCGCCGTGGAGGTAGAGCACGGCGCGGTCCGACGCGCCGCCGGGCGGATCGACCCAGGCGGCCGGCACGCCGCCGGCGGTGACGGGCGTGCCGACGACGCCGTCGGGGAAGCGTCCGCCGGTACGGTCGAGGTTGCGGCGCATGGCCAGGTGATCGGCGTGCTCGGCCGCCGGTGAGCGCCGTACCAGCGTCAGGAACTTGTCGAACTGCGCGCTCGCCATCGGAACCCCCCGGTGTCCGGCGGTCACGCTACCCGCGCGGGCTCACAGGGCCCAGCGGGCGAACGCGTCGAGCGCGGCGTGGATCTCGACGGCATGCGGCGTGGTGGTCGACACGACCAGCTCGTGCACGCCGGCGGCGGCGTAGGCGGCGACGACATCGGGCCCGGTGACGCGTGCGATGTCGAGGCGGACGGACACGTCGATCTCGTCGCGGAGGCGGCCCACCGCGGCGAGCTCGACGTCGAGCGCCTCCAGCCGCTTCGCTGCGCCGTCGGGTGACACCCCGAGCGGGTGCCAACCGTTGCCGCGCATCGCCACGCGCCGCAGCGCGGGCGCTCCGTTGCCGCCGATCACCACAGGAAGGGGGGATTGCCGCGGCGCGGGCGCGGCGAGCGCGTCGGTGAGGCGGAAGTGCTCCCCGGTGAACGTGAACGGCTGCGCGGTCCACAGGCCGCGCATCACGTCGATCGCCTCGTCGGTGTAGCCGCCGCGGCCTTCGTAGAGGACGCCCATCGCCTCGTTCTCGGCGGGCAGACTTCCGACGCCCACGCCGAGCACGACGCGCCCGCCGCTGAGGCGGTCGAGCGTGGCCACGGCCTTGGCCAGGCTCATGGGGTGCAGGTAGGGCAGCACGAGCACGCTCGTGCCGAGCCGTATCCGGGTCGTGCGCGCCGCCACCCAGGTGAGCGTGGTGAGCGCGTCGTAGTAGGGGCGGTCGCCCAGCCGGTCGGCGACGTAGCCGATGTTGAGCACGTGATGGTTGACCCACACCGAATCGAAGCCGAGCTCCTCGGCCCGCACGGCGGTGGCGATCACGTCGGCCGGGTCGTCGACGCCGAAGTTGTTGGGGAGCGTGAACCCGAAGCGCACGACGCGGCCTACGCCGCTGCCAGCGTCTGGGAGCCGACCCACGACGCGCCCGACTCGACCAGCACGGCCTGCCCGACCACCGCAGCCTCGACGCACACGTAGTTGCGCCACTGATCCGTACCGAGGTCGCCCATCGACGCGCCGAGCGTCGACCCGACGTTCCAGACGACCGCGTCCGGAAAGCCTGCGTGGGTGCACACCATCGACGGTCCGCCGGTGCGCTGGAGGCCGTCGACCCTGATCGGCCCGGTCACCCCGAGGACGGCGAGATCGACGTCCGTGGAGCCGTCACCGAAGGTGATGTCGCCCACGACCTGCGTCCCTCGATGGATCGGCCGACCGTCGAGTCCGGACACCGCCACGGTCGTCACGTCGTCGCACGCCAGGTACGTGTGCAGTGCGCCCGTGAAGGCGAACGGCTCCCGCCCGGTGTTGTCCACTCGGAGCGTCGTGGTGAGCGTCGACGGGGCCAGCACGATGTCGATCGTCAGCCGGCACGGGTGCGGCCACCCCGGCCAGCCGTCCGGTGCGACGTCGAGGGCCACGGTCGCGTCACCGACGCGCCTCCATGCCGAGGTGCGCGCGAAGCCGTGTTTGGGGAGCGGGCCCACCCCGGCGAACTGGGGGAAGCAGACCGGGATCCCGCCGCGAATGGCCGCCCCCGCGGCGATCGTGGCCCGCTCCGAGACGAACAGCCGCTCGCGCCCGTCGGCGGTCTGCCACGACACGACGTGACCGCCGCGCAGCGCCACCGCCGCTGTCGCTCCGTCGGGCCCGACGATCCCGACGAGCTCGCCGAGCTCGGGCCGGCGGCGGCCGGTGGTCACGGGGGGAACCTCGTCATCCGGTCACCGGCGCGCGGTCAGCGCACATGGCGGAAGCAGGCGCGGATCTCGTCGACGAAGAGGTCGGGCTCCTCGAACGCGGCGAAGTGGCCGCCGCGGTCGAGCTCGTTCCAGTGCACGATGTCGGTGTAGACCCGGTCGGCCCACCGTCGCGACGCGCCGAAGATCTCCTTGGGGAACTGCGACACCCCCGTCGGGATCGGCACCGTCGCACCCCCGAACGCGGCGAAGCTCTCCCAGTAGAGGCGGGCCGACGACGCGCCCGTGGCGTTCAGCCAGTAGAGCATCACGTTGTCGAGAAGCTCGTCGCGACCGAGCGCGTCCTCGGGGTGGCCGTCGTTGTCGGTCCACGCCCAGAACTTCTCGAGGATCCACGCCGCCTGGCCGCTCGGCGAGTCGACCAGCCCGTACCCCACGGTCTGGGGCCGGGTCGCCTGCAGCTTCGAGTAGCCCGAGTCCTGGTCCTGGTAGTACTGGAACTTGCCCAGCGCCTGCTGCTCGGCCGGAGTGAGGTCGGCCATGTCCTCGGGACCCGGGAAGGCGATCGGCATGTTGACGTGGATGCCCGCGCAGTGACCCAGGTTCTGGGCGCCGATCCGCGTCGTGACCGACGCGCCCCAGTCGCCGCCCTGGGCGACGTAGCGGTCGTAGCCGAGGCGCACCATCAACTCGTCCCACGCGGTGGCGATGCGATCGACGGTCCAACCGTGCCGCGATGGCTTGTCACTGAAGCCGAACCCGGGCAGCGACGGCGCGACCACGTGGAACGCGTCGGCCGGGTCACCGCCGTGGGCGGCCGGGTTCGTGAGCG